>JAZSPM010000012.1:0-54928 GCA_045537455.1 Candidatus Ornithomonoglobus sp.
CCCCCTTCAAATTCTTATTTATTGAACTAATTATATCACACTTGGTGAAAATTACAATCGGGTGCGGGTGTCCCGCCTGCAATTATTCATTATTTATCAGCGAAGCGACTTCAATATTCATTATTCATTGAAGATCCGTTCTGCACCAAATGAATAATACAAAAAGAAAAGTCACACTTTCGTGCGACTTTTCGGGCTTTGGCAGTACGTCTCATTTTAGAACCATAGAGTACAACAAATCATACTTTTTGTTATATTTACATTGATTAAAATTGCGAATTAATTTGAGCCCACACATATATATTGTCTGCTTTTGCAATTTCTTTGAATCGTAAAAATCCGCTGTCTGCAAAAACATTATCTGTGTAGGTTATGTTTGAACAATAATTTCCGAACTGAATTCTGCCCGCGATTAAATTTTCCTCAAAAAATTCACCTGTATCAACCGTATTGCCTTCGAAAACAAAACCGTTTATATTATCCGCTTTAAGCAACATCGTCGGAATATCCGTAAACTTGTTTGAGCTGATTTCAACATTTGTAAAAACGGCTGTTTCTGCACTTCTGTCTGCAATATTCGTACCGATTTCAATTACCGAACCCCAGTCGCTGTAATTACACTTTTCAAAGGTATTGTTGCGAACAATAAGATTATCGACACCCGTGCCCTCCTGCCAGAGAGTGGGCCTGATATCCATTACAACCTTTATCGCCTGAGCCATTATTTTATAAAATCGGTTATTCTCACAAAGTCCGTTGGAAGATTGAAGCAACAGACCTCTTGCTCTGTTTTCGTGGAAATAATTGTTCCTGATAACATAATTGCTGCTGTCACATTCCGTACTGTAAGCAACAAAACCTTCTGAAACACTTTCGGATAAGCTTTCGACAACAACTTCTTTTGTTATTCCTTCAAGTGCTTTCACAGAAATAATTTTTGCAGTAAATTCTGTATTCTCAAACTTTTTATTTTTAAATGCAAGAACATCGCCTTCGCTTAATCTCATTGCTGAAGCAATAAGCGTAAGAGTGTTACCGTTTACTGCCGAAACATAGCCAAGACCGTCGTGGACATTAATGGCATCGTCACCCATTCCGCTTATGTCGCAGCCAGAAATATTGAAGCAACCATCGGTATTCACAATGTGAATAGCATCAGCAGTTAAAGACACACATCGTTTATCTTTATATTCGGGATTTACACCGATAAAGCTGTTGATAATCTGAAAATGCGAACAATTGTCCTCACAAATATATGCCATACCGGGACTTCCGTAAATGCTGACATTGTCAAATGTTATGTTCTTGCTCTGATTTCTGATACTGAAAATTGTCCCGTCATAGACATAGTGCCTGAGAATATATGTTTCACCATTCTCGAAATTATCCATACAGCCGTTATGAGCAACACGCAGTGTGTTATCCGCAATCTTCTGAACGGATTTTATGCTCGTTGCATCCTGATAAAGATAATTCTCTTTTGATGAATATTTTGCACCGAATGTGTATGTTTCGGGGTCGCATTGCGTAATTGCCATCAGAGGGTTATTCTCATCGCAGTATTCCGCATCTTCGAAAACAAGATCAAGCGTGTGAGTATCGGCATTGCTGTTCTGAACGGTAACAACCGATGCCAGAGGGCTTTCTGTCCAATTCCAGTCAATATCAAGGTTTCTTATTTCAACACAATCGCTGTTTCCGATAAAAAACTTATAACCGGTTGAAGAGAAAACAAATGTTGCATCATTCCCTTCAATCAGCAGATCAGTACAGTTATTTGCTTCAAGACCGTTGATATTTTTGAAATAATATGTTCCCTTGTCAATAACAAGCTTTGTCTGCGGATTTTGCGAACAGTAATTAAGTGCATTCTGAAAAGCAGTGAAGTTATCTTTGTTACTTTCCGAAAATCCGAAATCAGAAGCATTAACCTCTGTCAGCTTTTCATCCTTCGGTCGCTGAATATAGAATTTTGTTCCACCGGCACCATTTATCTCATCTGCCGTTCTGTTTTCACTTAAATTATCAAGTAATTCTACAAGCACTTCAAATTTATCGGGCATTGTTACAGATGAAGTAAACAACAACACTATTGAAGCAATAAATGAAACTATTTTCAGAAGCATAGAATCTTCCTTTCGAATTATTATTCGTCAAAATAATTATATCAGAAGTATATGAACTTTTCAATAAATCTAAAGTATCAATCCAACAGATACAAGAACATCCGCTCTACAAAGCTAATAAAACTAAAAACCACTTCCGAAGAAGTGGTTTTTAATGGTGGAGACGGTGGGGATCGAACCCATGACCTCTTGAATGCCATTCAAGCGCTCTCCCGATACACGCAAAAACGCACCCTTGTTTTGTCGACTTCATATAAAATTTATTATAACTTTGTGTTGGTTGATTTTTATACATAAATGAAGTATCATATTAAGTGAACTATGATTTATTACATTTTTAAAATACAATTTAGAACAAGGAGATAGGCAATACAATGTATTATTATATTGCGGAAGTTAGTAAAGACCTCATAAGCATAAAACGCGATGCATCAACAGAAGAATACAACAAAATTGAACCACATATAAAAATGATTTCTAAAATGCTGGTCGACAAAAACAGAATTGAGCCCGTTATCTTTGCGTATAAAAAACTAATCGAATCTATTTCAAGTTTATCATCTCAAACAGATATGTATGAATCAAGAAATATTCAGTATAATTTATCACAATACTTGTTTGAATTCAAAAAATTCCTTGATAATTGGGAGACTGACTTAAGCAGGAAATATGGAAAGAAATCAAAAGAATTGAAAACCTTAAAAAACGCTCAATCGGAAGAATACGAAGAGCATATGGAGTACCGTATTATGTATCGATTACGTAATTACGACCAACATTGTGGGAGTATAATTTCTCAAGTAACCGCTTACATAGATGAAAATGAAAACAAATCATTTAAAATTTTAATGAATCGTGATTTATTACTTGATAATTTTGATGAATGGAAACAACCTGAAATCGAATATTTAAAAAGGCAATCAGAGAATATAGAAATAAGAAAATATATAGCCCAACTACAAAAAAGCATAATAGCAATTTATGAAAAAACTATGCAAATTCACTTTAATAGAACTTTCCTCGCATCTTGCGCTAAAATTATTGAATTTGCAAACGAATTTGATAACGAAGATAATATTCGTATAATTGAAAATGAAGAAGAAATTAACGAAGAATTTTGGGACCAGCCAACTAAAACACTAAATTTTGTTCATTTAATGGTTCCGATATGTAAAGAAGTTTTAGCAATATATTTTAGAAATAATATTCGGTCAATTAAAATTATTTTTTATGGTAACAAATATAGAGACAGATTGAAAAATTTTGGTATAGAAACCAATGCTACAATAGCAGAAAAAATATCTCATTCGCAATTTGTTAATTTAGCGGGTCAAAATATGGTTCGTCTTATTTATACCATCGAAATAACCAATGGTGATATGTATGCTGTGTTAGCTGATGCAAGATTTAAACAAGCTGAACTATCTGAACTTCGCGATGACTGTTCTTGTTATCTTAAAGCTTTATGTAAAAAGTAATACTATACATGTTCACAAATTTAATGTGTTCCAATTATTCAATCCGCACATTCGACTAACCTCCTGTTATAAGGTAAAATGAAATTACCAAGTAACAGGAGGTTTTGTTATGGAAAGAAAAACTAAAATTAAGTTCACGGATTTTGAGTGCAATTTGCTTATCAACGGTATGAATGAGTTCCGCAATATGCTTTTGGCGGAGGATTTACCCACAGAGGATGTTGATGAGCTGTTGTTGAAAATCATTGATAAGAGTGAAAAATAAGGAGGGTGTTACTATGTCAAACAGAAATACTATTAGTTATCGCAGAGTTGGAGATTACAATATTCCAAATCTCACACTCCCACCCGAAGAAGCAAATATCATGCTCGGCAAATGGGGTATGTTACATAAGGATTATCTTGAAAAGCATAAAAAGGTACTTTTCAGCACACTGCTTATGCAAGGCAAACTTTATCAACATTGTACTGAGGTTGATGAACAAGCAACGACTATGTTCTTTCGGCTGGTAGAACAGATGAAAACCAATGAGGGCATAACAGAACAACTCAAAAAAGATAACCAGATAGAATGGGTTGTCCGCATGAACAATATTGAATCACGTGCAAGAGAAATAGTGTATCAAGAACTCATATATGTATAACTGAAAAAAGTGATTCAAAGAGACTCTAATACAATAAAAGTGAACCAGGAGTAGCGAAAAAGATTCCAGCTACTCCTGTGTTATTTTTCCAAATATTAACAGATTGCAAACAGATTGCAAACAATCATCAAAAGCTGTTGACAAATCAATTTTTAATCTCTATGATTACTAGCAAGAAATTTTTCTCATCCTCAAAATTTAATATTAAGCTCAATATGAGCTTGTGATAATTGTAACGCCCAGTGAAGTATTTATTCTGATAAATTCAATCAGAGTAATACGGATGACAGAGCAATTATTTTAAAACCGTTACATAGTTTCAGTACATATTTCAGAGGAGTTCAACTCCCCTGCTGTCTGTGCAGTCTATGTAGCGGTTTTTTCTTTTAAAATCAAATTAAAGCTATTCTTAAAAAATATTTATAAAAAACGGTAATAAATTTTTAAATTAATCAGCAATGTTATATTGAGCAGCATAACAGTATTTATGTCACTGAAAATGAATCCTCATACTTACAAATCAAGTTGAGGATTTTATATACGCCCAATTTAATTAAAAAGGAAGTGAAATTATGTTGTAACCAAATCCAATTTTCAAAAACAAATCTTAAAGAAAGGAGAACAAAAATTATGATAAATGAAAAAATTGAATATCTTAATCTAGATTTACTTCACCCATTTGAGAATAATCCGTTTCAGAGTGTTGATGAAAACGAATATAATGAGTTGCGTGACAGCATTATGGAGTTCGGGATTATCACACCTCTTATTGTTAATAAGTCGGATAATAGTTACGAAATTATCTCCGGACACAGACGATGGCAGATTGCAAAGGAATTAAATCTTGAAAGTGTTCCTGTTTATGTCAGAGAACTTTCAAAAGAAGATGCCGTTATTAATTTCGTTGATTGTAACCTGTGCCGAGAAAAAATCTTACCCAGTGAAAAAGCCCGCGCGTATAAAATGAAACACGATGCGATGAAAAAACAAGGAGCAAGGACTGATTTAACTTCGTCACAAGTTGGGACGAAGTTTCGTAGTGATGAAAAGCTCGCAGAAACAATGCCTGATTCCCGAATGCAAATTCAGAGATATATCCGTCTTAATAATTTACAACCGGCTCTTCTTGATATGGTTGATGAAGGTAGAATTTCATTTACGCCTGCAGTTGAACTTTCATATTTAACTGAAGAGGAACAGTTTAATTTAATTGAAACTATTGAAAGTGAAGATTGCACTCCGTCACTTTCTCAGGCACAGCGTATGCATAAGTTAAGTGAAGAAAAGAAACTCACTATGGATGCCATCTTTGAAATTATGCAGGAGCAAAAAGCTAATCAAAAAGAATATATAAAAATCCCTATTGAAACTTTTAAGAAGTATTTTAAGAAAGATATGCCACCTAAAAAGATGGAAGAGATAACCGAAAAAGCTCTTGCACGGTATGCAATGGTGCTTCAAAAGCAACGACAATGGGAGCGGTAAAAATCGTGGCATCAGTCTTAACAAGCATTGGATTTGAACGGTCAAATGTGCTTGTTTCGACTTTTATGCCATGGCATCAGTCTCAACAAGCATTGGACGTGTATGCACAAATCCGCTTGTTAAGGGTTTTAACCCCTAACACCCCACACATAAAATGATAACCAATAAAATTTCAAATACTTTTTTCAAAAAATAAAAGGAGGTAAAAAAATTGAGAAAAAGAAATAACGGATTTAATTTGTATTTCAATGAAGAAGAAAACAATGAGCTTTGCAGATTAAGCAAAGAAACAGGCTTAAGCAAATCTGATATAATTCGTTACCTTATTCTTCGTTGTAAACTAAAACCAACTCCCGAAATTGATTATGACACGCATATAAAAGATCTTCGTGAGGTTGGATATAAACTTAATCGAATACTGTTAAATGCACGTACAGGCGGTTATATGAATCCAAAAGAAGTACAGAAAGCCTGCGACGAATTGCAAATAATTGAAAACAACATGTTCAAAGAAATACGATCTGTACCACACGATAATTAAAACAAGGAGGTGTATATTATCACAATTATAGAGTTAATTAAAAATGAAATAGAGCGATTAAAAGCGTTCTGGCGGTTCTTCGAAACTGACCAGCGAGCTGAATACAGATACAGTGTAAAAGGATATGAAGTGATAGCACTGTTTGCAGAAAAGCCAAACAAAGAAATATTTTCTCGAATAAAAGAAATATTGCTCGGTGATTCGCACATTAGACAAAGTGATGCTCCTGATATTAAACTAAAGAAAAATATCAAGGAGGCGGTTTAATGTCAAAACGAGTGTGCTGTCTGTACCGAGTTTCAACGGGTAAGCAGGTTGATTATGACAGCAATAACGAAGCTGATATCCCGATGCAGAGAAAGGCTTGTCACAAATTTGCAAGTGAAATGGGTTGGGATATTGTTCATGAAGAACAGGAGGATGGTGTTTCAGGTCATAAAGTGCGAGCTGAAAACCGTGATAAAATCCAAATCATAAAAGACCTTGCGAGAAAGAAAAAGTTTGATATTCTGCTTGTATTTATGTTTGACCGTATCGGCAGAATCGCAGACGAAACACCTTTTGTTGTTGAGTGGTTCGTTAAAAACGGTATTGAGGTATGGAGTACACAAGAGGGCGAACAGAGATTTGATAATCACATTGACAAGCTCTTAAACTATATTCGTTTTTGGCAGGCTGACGGTGAAAGTGAAAAAACATCTGTCAGAACAAAAACAAGTCTCGGTCAGTTAGTTGAGTCAGGTCATTTCAAGGGCGGCGTTGCCGCCTTTGGATATGACCTTGTGAAAAGCGGAAGATTTAATAAACGAAAGCACGAACTTTATGATTTAAAAGTGAATCCCGATGAAGCGATTGTTGTTAAGATTATCTTTGACAAGTACACGCAAGAGGGGTACGGTGCTCACAGAATTACAACTTGGCTGAACAATAATGGTTACCGAGCAAGAACAGGTAAAATGTGGCACGATGCAACCATAAGAGGTATTCTCTGCAATCTGACATATACGGGTGTACTTCGCAGTGGTAATGCCCGTTCCGAGGTTATACCCGAACTGCAGATAATTCCGCCTGAACAGTTTGAAAGAGCAAGGATGATAATGCAAGAACGTTCAGACAGAAAGAGAGAAAATTCCACAGTTCCCCTTAACACAAAAGGGAAATCTCTTATATCCGGCAAGGTTTACTGCGGACATTGCGGTTCAAGGCTGAATCTCACAACAAGCGGAAGATACCGTAAAAGAAAAGACGGCTCTGTTGATACTACAAAACGTATCAGATATGCCTGCTACGGAAAAAGCAGAAAGCAGACGGAATGTGACGGTCAGTCAGGTTACACCCTGCATATTCTTGATGATTTAATTGATGAAATTGTCCGTGACATTTTCCGTAAAATGAAAGGTGTATCAAAATCTGATGTAATCAAGCTCCGTTATGCTGATGAGCTTGAAGTTAGAAAAGCAAGGCTGAATATGCTGAAAGCAGATTACAATAAAGAGTTTGAAAATCTATCTATCCTTAAATCCGAGGTTATTAAGGCAATTAAGGGTGAAAGTTCCTTTTCGGCTGATACTCTTTCGGAACTGATTGCAGATTCAGAAAAAGAGTGCAGCAGACTTTTTGATTTAGTTGCCGATGCTGAAAGAGATGTTGCTGGTGGAGAGAGTGTACTCAAGCTTTTATCCGACAGCTTTGATGAGCTCATTTCTTGGGCAGAGCTTTATGATGAAGCAAGCTTTGAAAAGAAGAAAATGATTGTGAACTGCCTGATAAAACGGGTTGATATTTTCAGAGGATATAAGCTGAAAGTCGAGTTTAATATTGACTTTGAGCAGTTTATGGTGGGGTTGGATAAGGTAGTATAAATATAAAAACTCCTCGTAAGTAAATTACGGGGAGTTTTCTATAAGATTACTAATATTTTTTAATATTGGTCTACCTTTGTACAAAATTTCAGAGTTACCATCTTTAGATGTCATCCAATACTTTCGAGCAATCATTTTTATATTTTCAAAAGAGATTTCTGAAAGTCCAGTGTTTTCTAACATTTTAACTGCAGAATCAAATATATCCATATCATAATAATATGCTTTATCTTCCTCGGCTTCAAATGAAAAATAATCACCACAATTATTTCGTTCAACTTGATTAAATAATTTTGCTTTATCAATAGAATCAGTAAAATATGTATATAGCAATCTAGATGGACTACTAGGATATTCAAAAAGCCTAATATATTCAAAAATAGCTTCAACAGCAATTTTTTCTATTTTCCAACCCTTTTGGCTAGAATACATTTCAATTAAATTGCTATTATATGCTTTATAAAAATCGACATACGCACTCATTTTGTCCATTAAAAAGTACACATAAATAACATCATTTTTTATAGATTCATTCATATTGATTTCAACTTTATTTTTATTAATCGTACTTACATGATAAAGCTTCATTATAAACTCCCTGCAGATTCTATTTCTCTTTTAAACTATTTATAATTATCACTTGAAAATTTCAATATATTTATCATTCTCTTTATAGAAGAATTGTTCTGAAATAGTATCTTCATCATAAAGCTTCAATATTGATTCCATTCCGTTTGATAATTTCATATCTAACAAAGTAGAGCGAGGTGTCCAAAAAATCTCTCCCTCTGCAGAAGAACGCAGTTCACCGCAAAAACAATTTGTTTTATAAAAATAAACGCAATATCTAATACCGTCTTTAATAAAAAAATCTTGAATACCACACAACTGCAATTTTGATACCGTTAATCCTGTTTCTTCAAAAACTTCTCTGATTGCGGCATCTGTAAAAGATTCACCTTTTTCAACATGACCTCCGGGAAAAGTAATTCCTGGCCATTTAACCGAAACTCTATCCTGAACTAAAACATTTCCTTTATCATCATATACCATTACCATATTTGTGAATATTGCTCTTTCAGTTTTAGACATATGTATGCCCCCGCAAAGTTTGTTGTTTCATTGTATCATAAAAACACTAATATTTCAACCAATCAACACACACAAGAAAAAAATCCGCAATCATAATGATTACGGATTCCATGGTGGAGCATAGGGGGGTCGAACCCCTGACCTCTTGACTGCCAGTCAAGCACTCATCCCAACTGAGCTAATGCCCCATGAGTATAATATTCAATTTTTAACGAGGGTGCGTTTCTAAGTGTCTTGGGCTCCCAGCTGAGCTACGCCCCCATATTATAACAATGCTGACGCATTGTGTGAAATATCTGCTTTGCAGATGTGATATATACCGGACGGTGTGTGATATATTGGCTACGCCAATGTGATATATTTGCCTTCGGCAAATGTTTATAGGTTTATCTTACTTTCAAGTAAAAAGTAATAGTGAAGAAGTGATATGTTCAACCGACTAAACAGTTGGTATTGTTTCAAATCCGTTGACAGTATACACCAAATGTGACTTTTTTGCAATAGTGTATACTACATTATTTTTACAAATATATGAAAATTCGTTGACGGAATTATTTAAATATGGTAAAATTAAGCGAAAAATTATACCAAGGAGGGTGTTTCCTATGGCAAAGAAAACCGTTGCTCTTACAGGTTCTTCGGGAACTATGGGTTTCCAGGGATTTTTAGAGCTCTATAAGAAAAAGGACCAGTACAACATCGTATTGCTCAACCGTGACAGCGAGAAAAACCGCAAAAAGTTTGAGCCCTACATGAACGATCCTTCTGTTAAGTTTGTTTGGGGCGACCTTACAAAGTACGAAGACGTTCTTGAAATGGTTAACGGTGCTGACTACGTTCTCCACGTTGGCGGTATGGTTTCTCCCGCTGCTGACTACTACCCTGTCAGGACTCAGAAGACAAACGTTACTGCTGCACAGAACATCGTTAAGGCTATCAAAGCTCAGCCCGATCCCGATGCAGTTCACGTTGTTTACATCGGTACTGTTGCTGAAACAGGCGACAGAAATGCTCCGATTCACTGGGCAAGAACAGGTGACCCGCTTAAGGTAAGCGTATATGACCACTACGCTATCAGTAAGATTAAGGCTGAGGCTGTTTTCGCAGAATCAGGTCTTAAGCACTGGGTATCACTCCGTCAGTCAGGTATCCTCTACCCGGCTATCCTCAAAAACCTTGAACCTATCATGTACCACGTTCCTATCAACGGTGTTCTTGAGTGGGCAACAGTTGAAGACTCAGGCCGTCTTCTTGCAAATGTTTGCGGCGACGACATTCCTGAGGAATTCTGGAGACGATTCTACAACATCGGTTCAGGTGAAGAGTACAGAATCACTAACTACGAGTTTGAAGAGCTTCTCCTCGGCACACTCGGTCTTGGTTCACCCAAGAAACTCTTTGACCCGCACTGGTTCACAACACGTAACTTCCACGGTCAGTGGTACTACGACGGCGACGAGCTTGAGAAGTATTGCCACTTCCGTGCTAACATCCCCGTTAAGCAGTATTTCAAGAGCATGATGAATAAGGTTGAGGGTTACTATAAGCTCGCTTTCCTTGCTAAGCCGTTCGCTCCCATCCTCAAGAAGCTCTGGATGAAGAAGATTGCAGAGACACCTGAATACGGTACAATCTGGTGGGTTGAGAACAATGTTGACGTAAGAATCAAGGCTTACTACGGCAGCATGGAAGAGTACAATGCTATCCCCAGAACATGGGATAAGTTCAACATCATCATCCCGTCAAAGAAGAAGACTGCAAGCGACGTTCTTATTCTTGACCACGGTTATGACGAGACAAAGGATTTCAATTCACTCACACTCGAAGACCTTCAGAAGGCTGCTGAGTTCAGAGGCGGTAAGTGCCTTGCAACTGAAATCGTTGATATGTACACACCCGTTAAGTGGGTAAGTGCCCGCGGTAACGAATTTGAAATGTCTCCGAACCTCGTACTTCGTGGCGGTCACTGGTGTCCGGAAGAGCTTCCGTGGCCCTGGGATTATGACACAGAAGCAAGAATCAACCCGTTCTTTGCACAGGTTTGGGATCGTAAGGATGAAAACAACGTTTACGGTCCTGAAATCTTTGATAACTTTAAGGAGAAGGTTACACAGTAATGAAAGTATTTATGATTGGCGGCACAGGTCTCCTCGGCTGCGAAGCTGCAAGAATCTTTATTGAAAGAGGCCACGAGGTTAAGAGTGTTGCTCTTCCTCCCCTTCCCGAAGGAGCTCCGATTCCTCCTGAGATGGACATCGAGTTCTGCAATATCTATGAAAAGACAGATGACGAAATCAAGGCTATGCTTGAAGGCTACGATTCATTCATCTTTGCTGCAGGTATCGACGAAAGAGTTGAAATGCCTGCTCCCGTTTACGATGCATACTACAAGTATAACATCGCTCCGCTTAAGAGAATTCTTCCCCTTTGTAAGGAAGTTGGTATGAAGAACGCAGTTATCCTCGGTTCATACTTTTCATTCCTTCACAAGAACTATCCTGAACTCAAGGCTTACGAGAAGCATCCGTACATCAGAAGCCGTATCGATCAGGAAGAAGTTGCTTTCTCATTTGCTGATGAAAACTTTGACGTTGCTGTTCTTGAGCTTCCGTACATTTTCGGAACTCAGCCGGGCAGAAAGCCTGTTTGGGTTATCCTTATTGAGCAGATCAAGATGATGGATAAGCTCCCGTTCACAATGTATCCGGGCGGCGGTACAGCAATGCTTACAGTTCGTCAGGTTGGTGAGGTTATCGTTGGTGCTGCTGAGAAGTCAAAGGGTGCTAAGGCATGGCCTATCAGCATGTACAACATGACATGGAAGGAATTCCTCAAGATCGTTTACGCTGCAAGAGGCATGGGTGAAAACCGTAAGGTTATCAGCGTTGCTCCATGGATGATGCGTATGGGTCTTGGCAAAGTCAAGAAAGAATATGCTGAAAAGGGCATCGAAAGTGGTATTGACGTTGACGGACTTGCAGATATTATGGCAATCAACCTCTTCATCGACACGAAGTACAGCCGTGAGCTCGGCGCTACAGGCGACGACATCAAGGCAGCTATCTTCGATTCAATCAAGGTCAGCCAGGCTGTTTATGACGGCAAGGTTGAACTCCTTGGTATGAAGGGCGAATAAGTTTAATACATAACAATTAAGGCTGTCTCTCACGAGGCAGCCTTTTTGCCTTTCCTCAAAAGAATAATGCGCAAAAAAAAGAGAGCCGCTATTACGACTCTCTTGTGATTTTAAAATTAACTATGTTGTTGGACTCACGCCTTTACTTTTACTATAAGTTAAAAATGACTAGTACTTGGGACTCACACCTTTACATTTATTTAACATTAATTAAAACGCTAGATGTACATGTCACTCACTCTCTTTCGAGATTATTTTTATCGATAAGTGTTATTTGAACATCGTACTCACTCTCTCTGAATTTGATAACTGAGATAAATTCAAATGTGCATAGGACTCACTCTCTTAAAAATATTTTCTGTCTCGAAAATTATCTGTACATTTCAACTCACTCTTTCAAAAGTAAGATTAATATGTAGGTTCTGGTCTTACGACCGGCCTGCTATATAATGTGGGCGTTCCCACTCGCCTGCCGCTCACAAACCGGATTTAAATCTTTCTGATAAACTCATCGTTCGGCTTCTTCACGCCATCTTAAGTGATTTTATACCGAAATTGCGGCGGCCCTATTCAATTGTGCTTCAGTTGAGTTCATTGGACTCGCCTCCCTCTTTCTCAACCCTTGAGTTATTTTTTCTTTGTTTTCCCTTGGTTCGCCTTTATATTAGCACGTATTTTTGACTTTGTCAATAGTTTTTTCGAAAAAAGTTTAAAAATTTTATATATATTCACTTAATTATAAATTATCTTGACTATTTAGCCGTTTATGGTTAAAATATATCTGTATCGACATTATTAAAAGGAGGTTTGTGAAATGGCAGAAGAATTCAATCCCGATCTCGTCAGCGTTGTTGACGAAGAAGGCGTGGAACATATTTTTGAAGAGCTTGACAGAATTGAAACAGATTCAGCTAAATACGTTGCTTTACTTCCGGTTTACGATGACGCTGAGGATATCCTCGACGATGACGGTGAAGTAATCATTCTTAAGGTTGAAGAAGATAAAGACGGCGAAACATACCTTTGCCCGATTGAGAACGCAAAGGAATTTGACGAAGTGCAGAAAATTTTTGAAGAAAGACTCAGCGACCTTTTTGAAGACATCGACGAATAATATCTGATTTCGTTCTTCACCCTGCCTTGTGCGATAATTTACAGCCCATATTAACCCTACAATTGTATTTACGGGAGCTTATCTCCCGGCGCGGATTGCAGACCTCCCGCTTTGCGGACGAAGGGAGCGTGAACCGTTGGGGAAGCACCCACCTGCTTTAACTGCAGGTTACTATCGGTTGTATCCGGCTTGGCGGGGTTTTTCAAAAAAACAATAAAAAACCTAAAACTACAGGTGATATAAAATGTTAAGAATTGTAAAAGCGCAGTTGCTTGACGTTGTACCTCTCGAAATTGGTTTTATTTATGCTCAACGTGCGAAGCTGCCTAACGGGCAGGAAACCGTTGCGTTTTACGTATACGACCAGGACGGTGACAGAACACTTCCTGTGAAAATAAAGACATATCTTGAAGCTAAATTCGGCCTTCAGTACCGTGAGATTGCGAAAAAATTAGGAAACTACATAGCCTGCGATGCTGCCGTTCTTAAAAGCAACGGTGTAGTTACCCTTTTTGACGACGGAAATATGAATATTTTTGATTCTGACGGCTCAATCGCTATGCAGGAAAAGCTGATTTACCAGAACTGTCCGATACGAAGCCTTGCAATGGACGGCAACTGCTTCTGGTGCGTTGTTCCGGACAGAAATTCAATTGTTAAGTTTTCCCCGATTGAGAAGCGTGTTCTTCTTCGTATCGGTGGCGGTGCATCGGTTGCATTCAAGCGTCCCATCGCTATTTTCAAGCACGAAGATATGCTTTACGTCTGTAACGAATACAACAACGAAATCCGCACAATCAGCCTCAAGGATTATTCCGTCAAGGATTATCTTAAGGTAAACGAGCCTATCAAAAAATATTTCAGAGTAGGTTTTATGGAATACGTTGTGCTTGAGTCAGGCATTTACTGCATTGAACCAAAAGATAAATAACAAAAAAAGGAACTTGCTTTCTCGGCAGGTTCCTTTAATTTTTGGTTATCATAATTTTGGTGATAATATGACAAAAAGTAATTTCAGGGAAATTTTTACAATTTTTTGCTTCGGCGGAATAATCTACGGCCTTGTTGAAGTTGTGAGCCGCGGGTACACACACTGGTCAATGCTTCTCACGGGCGGTCTTGCCTTTCTTCTCATTCACCTTGTGAACACCAATTTAAAAAGTAAAAGTCTGTTGCTCCGTTGCCTTATCGGTTGCGGAATTATAACCTCGCTCGAATTCATCGTCGGTTGCATTGTAAACCGCGGACTGCACATGAATGTCTGGGACTATTCGACGCAGAAATTCAATATCCTCGGTCAGATATGTCCACTCTTTTCAATGATGTGGTTTCTAATCTGCATACCAGCCGTTTTTCTTTCTTATCTGCTTAAACGGAATTTAGAATAAGCTTTCAAACTCCGAACTTCTTTTTTCATCCGAAAGGCTTGAATATGAAAAATATGCAACGCCTGAAGCTGAACTTTCATTTTTAATGAGGTTCAGCTGTTTTTTTATTATACCCTTGCCTGCAGTCCACTCCTCGTCCTCATTAACTCTGTATGCGGCAAGGCCGTATATCATTTTCACTTCATCATTTTTACGGATATCTTCCCACTGTTTCAAGGCCTTATCAAACGGCAAAGATGTGTTTTCAAATCCGTAGTAAAGCTGAGGAATTATCCAGTCTGCATAGCCGTTTTCCTTGCACCATAGTTTTACGTCTGCATACTGTTGTTCATAATTATTTTGAATATTTCCTGCAGGACTAACGGAAAAAATACAATTTTCATCTTCGGTTTTTACGGCATTATACATCCGCGAAACAAAAGCAGAAACAGTACTCAGACGCCATTTGTCGAGTTTCAGTTTTCCGCCGGCCTCGGTATATTTTTTATAAAATGCAGAATCCACCTTTTCGTCGGTTGAGGGATAGAAATAGTCATCGATATGTATACCGTCAACGTCGTAATTGTTTATTATTTCCCGAACCCCGTCTATTACGAGCTTCTGTGCTTCAAGTGATGCAGGAGAAAAATAAATGCCGCCGTTTACGAATACGACATCTTCTGATTTTTCTTCTATCCATTTCAACGCAGGATGATTTTCGGAAAGCTTAGAAAGATCGTCACTAAAAGCAATTCTGAACGGATTTACCCAGGCGTGGAGTGACAGGTTCCGTTTATGTGCTTCTTCAACCGAGATTACAAGCGGATCGTATGAAATAGCCTTGCCCTGTTCTCCTGTCAGGTAATAGGTCCATGGGAAGATTTCCGATTCATAAAAGCTATCGGCACACGGACGCACCTGCAGAAACACCGTATTGATACCCCACGAAACGCAGTTATCAAGCATCGTCTGTATCTTTTTTCTGAACGATTTTTCCGTACCGCCCTTTTCGTTGAGCATACTCAATTCGTCATAATAAATCCATACGGCAGAAATCTTCGCCGTTTCAGGCTCGGGTATATTCTCTTTTTCATCTTTCTGAACGGCGCAACCCGAAAGGAGTATAACGACCGCCAAAATCAAACCGATTATTCTTTTCATCTGAGCCTCACTTGACTAATGTGATAGTATAGTTATATAGTCATATAATTATATAGTTATTTTAAAGTGGTGTTTTTTATGAAATCTATTATAGTATTTTTTACGGTTATATCCGTTTTCAGTATTGTGATAACAGTATACGACAAGCTCGCGGCCAAAAGCAACAGCCGAAGAATTCCCGAAAAAACGTTACTTCTTACAGGTCTTCTCGGCGGTGCCTGTGCAATGTTTCTCACTATGATTACAATAAGACACAAAACACGGCATATGAAATTTATGATACTTCTTCCGCTGATGTCCGCTTTACATATTGCTTTGATAATATACTTTGATTACCAACAAGCCATATCTTTTGGTGGTAATTAAAGTATAGTTTTATGCAAGTAGGGGCTGTAAAAAACAGCTCCTTTAATATTACATAATAAAGGAAACATCCCGCCAAATTCGAGTTTGTCTATTTCTTTGTTACCACCTCATCCGCCTCGTTCCTCGGCACCTTCTCCTCAAGGAGAAGGCTGAAAAACTACGTAAGTCCAAGGCTTCCCCTTGAGGGGAGGCTCCGCCGTAGGCGGTGGTGAGGTGTAGGTTGCAATGCAACCGTTATAATAAAACATCTCTACAAACCCGAATTTACCAGTATAATTGGATGTCAATAAGTATTCGCAACAACACAAGTTTCTTCGTCAGAGGGAGACGATTCAGAAAAATTGCTTTATAGTAAAACGAAATCATAAAAAATAAGGAGCTGTTTTTTACAGCCCCTTTAGGGTATCGGTATTTTATAAAGTTTTAAGTGCACCTGTCGGGCAGGAGTTGACACATTTCTGACACGATTTACAGAATTCTGTCACAGAACTGTCAGCAAACTCAGGCTTGATTACAGTTGAGAAGCCTCTTCCCACAAGTCCGATAAGAGCTTTGCCGACCTCTTCGTCGCAAACACGGACACAGAGATTGCAGAGTACACACTTGTTCTGATCGCGCTCAATATACACGAGTTTGCTCTCTTTCGGACAATCGTGTTTTTCTCCTGCAAAACGTGCAGGCTGAACATCATACTGATTTGCATAACGGATAAGCTTACAGTCATGGAAATCGTGACATCCGCATTCCAGACAGCGTTTAGCTTCGTTCACAGCAGCTTCTACACTGAAGCCGAGATTTATCTCGTCGAAGCCCTTAATTCTCTCTGCAGGGCTTCTCTGCGGCATTTTTGCGCGCGATACCTTTTCCCTGTCAGCAAGATCTTCAGCAGTTACAATTTTTTCGGAAACATAAGGTTTCTTGTACGCAATCAGCTCCCCGTTAAGGTAGCTGTCGATAACTTCGGATGCCTTCTGTGCCTCGCCTATTGCTTCAATAGCAATTGAAGCTCCGCGGTTTGTTGCATCACCCACGGCAAACACACCGTCAAGAGATGTTCTGAATGTTTTTGTATCAGCAGAAATATTTCCGCGGTCTGTGAGTTCAAGAGCTTCAAATCCGCTGATATTGATTTTCTGACCGATAGCCATAATAACATTATCAAGCTCGATTGTTTCAAACTTACCCTCAACTGCAACGGGAGTTCTTCTTCCGCCTGCATCAGGCTCACCGAGCTCCATAACCTGAAGCTTTACGGATTTAACCCTGCCGTCTTCGCCGATGATTTCAACAGGATTGTTGAGGAATTTATAAATTACGCCTTCCTCCTCAGCCTCGTCGATTTCAACCTTTTCGGCAGGCATTTCGGTTCTTGTTCGTCTGTAAATAACGTAAACTTCTTCAGCACCGAGTCTTACTGCAGAACGGCAGGCATCCATAGCTGTATTACCGCCGCCGATAACTGCAACCCTCTTGCCGAGTTTAACAGGATTTTTAAGGGCAACAGAGCGAAGAAAATCTATACCGCCGTAAACACCGTCAAGGTTTTCGCCGGGAATTCTCATCGAACTGCTTTTCCATGCACCGATTGCAACGAGTGTTGCATCGTGTGCATTTTTAATTTCGTCGAAAGTTATATCAGTACTGATTCGGATGTTGTTTTTCATCTCGACACCAAGCTCGGCGATTGATGCAATTTCCATATCGAGTACTTCCTTGGGAAGTCTGTACTGCGGAATACCGTAACGAAGCATACCGCCCATTTTCGGCATAGCATCATAAACAGTTACCTTATGACCCTTCACTGCAAGGAAATATGCCGCCGTAAGACCTGCAGGACCGCCGCCGATAATACCTACGGATTTGCCCGTGCTTTCTGCGATTTCGGGCATAAATTTATCGCTCGACTTAAGGTCTTCATCCGCCGCAAAGCTTTTGAGAAATGCAATAGAAATCGGCTCTTCAACCATTTTTCTGCGGCAGGCAGTTTCGCACGGGTGCGGACACACTCTGCCGATTGAAGCAGGAAGAGGAACTTTATCTTTTACAAGCTCGACAGCTTCTTTGAATTTACCCTGAGCAATAAGTTTTACATAACCCTGACAGTCCGTGCCTGCAGGACAGTTAAGCGAACAAGGGCCTCTGCAATCACCCGTATGGTCAGACATAAGAAGTTCAAGTGCAATCTTCCTTGACTGTCTTACTCTCGGTGTATCCGTACTGATTACCATACCGTCGCTCGCAACGGATGAACAGGCACGCAGAAGCTTCGGGATACCTTCAACTTCAACAGTACAAAGACCGCAAGCGCCGTATGCTTTTACTTCTTCAATATAGCAAAGAGTCGGAATTTCAATACCGTTTGCTTCAGCAATCTGAAGGATAGTCTGCCCTTTTTGGGCTGATATTTCAATGCCGTTGATTTTAACATTTATCATATCCATCAAATCACCTCATTCCATGACAATTGCGCTGAATTTACACATATTATAACAAGCTCCGCACCTGATGCATTTTTCTTTATCAATGATGTGCGGTTTTTTCGGAGAACCGCTGATTGCATCAACGGGACATTTCTTTGCACAAAGCGTACATCCTCTGCACTTATCCGCAACTACTGCATAGGAAAGCAAATCCACGCAGGATTTTGCCGGACATCTTTTCTCATTTATATGAGCTTCGTATTCATTTCTGAAATACCTGATTGTCGTTAATACAGGATTAGATGCAGTCTGACCGAGACCGCACAAAGCACCGTCCTTGATGCTGTAGCAAAGCTCTTCAAGAAGCTCGATATCTCCCTCTTTACCCTCACCTTTTACAATACGGTTGAGGATTTCGAGCATTCTCTTTGTACCGATTCGGCAGTGAACACATTTACCGCAGGACTCCTTGGTCGTGAAATCAAGGAAGAACTGAGCCATACCCACCATACAGGTTGACTCATCCATAACAACCATACCGCCCGAGCCCATAATAGCTCCCGTTGCACCAAGCGCTTTATAGTCAATAACGGTATCAAGCAATTCTGCAGGGATGCATCCGCCTGACGGTCCGCCCATCTGGACTGCTTTGAACTGAGCATCATTTTTGATTCCGCCGCCGATATCGAAAATAACGTCACGCAGCGTTTTACCCATCGGGATTTCAACAAGTCCGCCCTTTCTGATTTTACCCGTAAGAGCGAAAACCTTTGTACCCTTGCTGTTTTCGGTACCCATAGCGGCAAAGGCCTCACCGCCGTTGAGGATAATCCACGAAACATTTGCAAATGTTTCAACATTGTTGATATTTGAAGGCTTATACCAATAGCCTGACTGTGCAGGGAAAGGCGGCTTAAGACGAGGCATACCTCTTTCGCCCTGAAGTGACTCGATGAGAGCCGTTTCCTCACCGCAGACAAACGCACCTGCACCCAAACGAAGCTCTATATCAAATGAGAAATCAGTACCAAATATATTATTCCCAAGGAAGCCGTATTCCTTTGCCTGTGCTATAGCAACATTCAATCTGTTAACAGCAACCGGATACTCTGCACGAACATAGATATAGCCCTTATTCGCACCGATTGTATAACCTGCAATCGCCATTGCTTCAAGAACTGTATGAGGGTCTCCTTCAAGTATTGAACGGTCCATAAATGCGCCCGGGTCACCCTCGTCCGCATTACAGCAAACATACTTCTGATCGCTTACTGATGCCTTTGCAAATGACCATTTACGTCCTGTCGGGAATCCACCGCCGCCACGGCCTCTTAAGCCTGAATCCAACAATACCTGTATAACATCATCAGGAGTCATTGACGTCAACACTTTTGCCAATGCCTGATAACCGTCTGTAGCTATGTATTCTTCTATATCCTCAGGGTCAATAACACCACAGTTTTTAAGAGCAACTCTTAACTGCTTCTTATAGAAATCAGTCTCCTGCAATGATTTGATTGTTCCGTCATCACATACTGTACTTTCATAAAGTAAATGCTTTACTACATTTCCTTTCATAAGATGCTCCGAAACAATTTCAGGGATTGTCTCCGGCTGTACTCTTGCATAGAACGCACCTTCAGGATAAACTATCATAATTGGTCCAAGCGAGCAAAGACCAAAACAACCTGTTCTTACAACCTTTACATCATTTTCAAGCTTATTTGCCGCAATCTGTTCATTCAAAACATCAAGAATCTTCTGGCTTCCTGATGAATGACAGCCTGTACCGCCGCACACAAGCACCTGATATTTATAGCCTGAATTATTTTCAGCGCCTTCGTTTCTCATCGAAACGATATCTTTCATTTTATCACGAATTTGATTCAATTCTTCAACGGTAATCATTCATGTCCCTCCTTACGCCTGTTCTCTGTATTTATTAAGTATATCGTCAATCTGTTCAACTGTCATTCTTCCGTAAACATCCTCGCCAACCATCATAACAGGTGCAAGTCCACACGCACCAACGCAACGACAAGCATCAAGCGAGAATAAACCGTCTTCTGTACATTCTCCGCACTTTATTCCAAGACGTTCTTCCAAACCCTCAAGAATCTTGTCCGCACCCTTTACGTAACATGCAGTTCCAAGACATATACTGATACGGTATTTGCCTTTTGGATTCAATGAGAACTGTGAATAGAATGTCGCAACTCCGTAGACCTCGCTAAGAGAGATTCCCAATCCATCCGCAACCATTGTCTGGACTTCAATCGGCAGATAACCATAAATCTCCTGTGCCTTCTGAAGTGCCGGCATCAACGCACCCGGCTTTGATTTTTCCTGTTCAAGGAATGCTTTAAGCTCTTCCTCCTGAACCTTTGTCCCTTTAAATTGGGCTGTAGGTTTAGTGTTCATTCATTTATGCCTCCTTATAATAAATTTATATATCTACGATATATTGTATTTCGTATCTAATCATACACATCTATTATACCATGATATTACTTATTTTTAAAGAGGTATATATATCTAATTTATCGTTATTTTTTTGTCATATTTGCACTACATATGAACGTTTACTCATGTTTGCGTTGTTTGACTGTGACAAAAATAATATTTATTTTCGAACATAAAAAAAAGTAACCGTTTTCCGATTACCTCTTAATTCTTTTTATAATACTGCTTCCCATAATTCAGGATGCGGATTTGCAATTACCTCGGTGTTAATAAGAACGCCTTGCTCTGCTGCAATTCTTGCACCTGCTTCAACACCGGCTTTGACATCAGCAACATCGCCTGTCATTGATACGAAGCATTTACCGCCCATACCTCTAGCCATTCTTACTTCAATCAGCTTTATATCACCTGATTTAACAGCCGCATCAGCTGCTTCTATTGCACTTGCCGCAGTAAAGGTTTCAATGATTCCAAGAGCTTTTCTTTCTTTAACATCGGTTGTTCCGCATACTGCCTCGTATACGTTATCACCAAGATTACCGATAACAAATTTATCTATTAACGCATCCTCAGCAATAAGAACACCTCTGTCAATAGCCGCATGAATCGCAGATAATTCACCGCCTACAATAGTTACAAACTTACCCGGACATACAGCGCCTGAGCTTATAAGATGCACACCTGCACTCTTTAGCATTTCATCAGTCACCACTACACCCTTTGATACATTTTTAACTTCAATCAAACCTATCGAATTCATCTGCATTCACCTACTTACTTATTATTATAAATCTGCTGTTGATTTCACTTACTTTTCCGTTAATGCTTGCGTGCATTGTTGTTCCAAGGGCATCAGCAGGAGTCTGTGCAACAACATCGCCAATTTTAACCTTATCTCCAACCTTTACAGTTGCAGTCGCAGGAGCACCAACGTGTTGCTTTAGCTCAATATATACCTTTGACGGAGCAAATTTTACATTTTTTCTCTCAACAGAAGGCTTTACATATTTTCTTATTCCAAGTCTGTCAATAAGCACTGACGAAGAAATAAGTCTTGATGCTCTTTCTTCTCTTACCTTTTCAGGAGCTTTATTATTCTGACGTTTTAAGCCATGCTTACCAAGCTGACCTTTAATCTCCATTGAAATTGCTTGCGGGTCAAGCATTTGCTGACAACCAATAACCGTACATACACCGCATCCACAGCACAATGAGCTTTGCAAGAACGCTTCTGTATCCTGAACCTCAGAATGTGATGCAGCTCTTAAAGTTCTATGTACTTCCAAGTCATATCCAAGCAAATATCTCGGACATAAATCACTACACATACGGCAGTTACAGCAAGCTCCCGAAGCTCTCTTTAACGTCATTGACATAGGCATTCTCTTGCGCTGAACTATACCGTGAGTTTCAGGGAATATAAGAAGTCCTTTTGTTGTCTTTGTAACAACATCATTCTCAAGGTCAACAAGCTTACCCATCATAGGTCCGCCATTTATTACCGCCTTGCCTGCAAGGTCAGTATATCCGCAAATATCAAGTAATTCTTTTATTTTAATTCCTATAGGAGCTTTAACGGTTATATCCTCTTTAGTGTCACCGCCGATTGTTATGTACTTTTCAGTAACTATTTTACCTGAAATTGCTTTATAAATGTTGTAAATAGTTTCAACATTTATAACCATAACGCCAACCATAACAGGAATAGCACCCTCAGGAATAATTTTTCCGGTTGTTTCATATGTAAGAACAACCTCATCACCTGCAGGATAAATATCAGGAATTTCCTTTATTTTTACCTTAGTACCATTAAGTAATGAAACAATTTTAGAATCAAGAAGATGCATATTCTTGCCCTTGATTCCAATTATCGCTTCTTCTGCACCCATGGTATCAATAAGGATATTAAGCGTATCAATAAGTGCCTGCAAATGTTTCTCTAAAATATGATGGTCAACCATCATAAGAGGCTCACATTCAGCCGCATTTACTACTATTTGCTTTACCTGATCCGAAAACTTTTTATGAGTAGGAAAGCCGGCACCTCCGGCGCCGACGATACCTGCTTCAAAAACAAGCTTCTGAAGCTCTTGTAAATTCATTATGTTTCATTCCTTCCAGAAAAAGAATTATTTAGCACTGCTTTTCGTCGAGTATTCCCACTATAACAGCATCAACAGGAACATTGTCATTGTTCAGTGCCTTTCTTGCACCCGAACCCTCGGTGATGATTACATCCTCACCGATACCTGCTCCTACGCCGTCAACAGCGGTCAGATATTTATTTACCAATTCTCCGTTTTCAATGCACTGTACAAGCATAAACTTATATCCGACAAGACTTTCAAGCTTATGCGTTGATACAACGCTTCCATATACTCTACCTATTATCATATCTATATCATCCTTTTAGATGTTATTTTCAATTTTTTAGAATTTTGACAAAATCACCTGTTTTGATTGCACAGGCATTTGCGTCATCTGTATCTATGTGCATTTCTGTTGTAAAGCTTTCGTGTACTCTTACCTGAACATCATAGAATGTTGTCGGCTTTGAG
Source organism: Candidatus Ornithomonoglobus sp. (assembly GCA_045537455.1). Taxonomy (GTDB): domain Bacteria; phylum Bacillota; class Clostridia; order UBA1381; family UBA1381; genus Ornithomonoglobus_A. The sequence continues at coordinate 23,814 of JAZSPM010000012.1, forward strand.
TTCTGAATCTGCACATCAACCAAATCATTGTCCGCTACACCATATTTTGCAGCAGTAGCAGGATCCATATGTATGTGTCTGTTTGCTATTATACAGCCTTCATTCAGGAACACACTTCCCTTAGGTCCTACAAGTGCCATCGGAGCACTTCCCTTAATTTCGCCCGACGGACGAACCGGTGGACTTACCTTTAGCTTGAAAGTATCTGTTCTTGAAATTTCAATCTGAGACTGACTTCTTACAGGGCCTAACACTCTTACACCCTCTATTGTTCTAAGTGACGGGCTTACAAGTGTTACACACTCTTCTGCCGCAAATTGTCCGCCCATAAGCTCTTTCTTTGGTGTAAGCTTATGACCTTCGCCGAACAAAGTCTCCAAATCCTTCTGTGAAAGATGTACGTGGCGGGCGCTCACGCCTACCTTTATGCCCTCGCTCTGTTCTTTTTGCTTTAATATATCTATTACTGTACGGGCAATTATATCCTGTAAATTATTTTCCATTTTGTTTTCTCTCCCTTTTGAACGAGGTTTTATTACACAAAATCAGCGGAAGCGAGAGACTCGCTCCCGCATTTTATGTAAGTTGATTGACTTATTTAAGCCAAAATTGTGACGAGATTTTTTCTCTGAGGAAAAAGCTCTAAACAGGTTGTATTAAATACGGATGCCGACGTACGACGGTACTTCAATTCCGGATTTAATACGAGATGTGACGAGATTTTTTCTCAAAAGCTTACGCCTGTGGAAGAATCTTCTCTACATCACCGTGTGGTCTTGGGATTACGTGAACTGATACAAGCTCACCTAATCTTGAACCTGCTGCAGCTCCTGCGTCTGTTGCAGCCTGAACAGCACCAACATCGCCTCTAACCATAACAGTTACAAGACCTGAACCAATTCTCTCTGTTCCGATTAAAGTTACGTTTGCAGCCTTAACCATTGCATCGGCAGCCTCTATTGCAGCTACCAAACCTCTTGTTTCTACCATACCTAATGCTTCTACAGCCATTTTAGTATCCTCCTTTTAATTTACTGAGCTTTTCGCTCTTTATTAACTTATTATTTTTATATATCTAAAAGCCCAAGGGCTTATAGAACTGATTTATACCGTTTTTAAGCCTCGGTCTTAGGCTTTCTGCCTCTTCTTTTTGGAGCAGGCTTTGTTTCTTCAGCAGTTTCCTTTTTTACAGTTTCCTTTTTTACGGTTTGCTTTTTCACCGTTGACACCGGAGCTTTGCCGACGTGCGTTCCTGCTGTTTCTGAAACAAGCTCCTCCTTCTTTTCTTCAAGATGAAGGAATTTCAATATTTCGTCATGAGGTCTTGCTATAACCTGTGATGCTTTCAAGCAGCCATCCTGCTTCGCTCTTGCGATACCTGCATCAACCGATGCCTGAACTGATGTTAACTCGCCTCTTACTACGATTGTTACCAATCTTCCTCCGAGACGTCTTTCTGTAGCAACAAACTCAACATCTGCCGCCTTTAACATATCGTCAAGCATTATTATTGCATTGCCCAGTGCGCTGACTTCTATAAGTCCGATTGAATAATCTGCCATGTTCTGTTACCTCCTTTATATTTTCGGAAGTACCTTGGCAACCTCATCATGAGGTCTTGGGATTACGTGCGAAGCATAAACTTCGCCAATCGCCTTTGCCACTTCAACGCCTGCCGCAACTGCCGCATTAACTGCGTCAACTTCACCCTCAATAACTACATTTACAAGTCCGGAACCGATTTTTTCAGTTCCTATAACAACTACATCTGCCGCCTTTGTCATTGCATCGGAGGCTTCAATGGCTGCTGTAAGACTTCTTGTTTCCAAAAATCCTAATGCTTTCATTTATTTCCTCCTACGCATTATTTTTTATCTTCCCTACTATATCCTTACCCGTACTTGTACGCTTGGACATTTTCATAGCGTCATCTGTAGGTCTTGCTATAACATGAGTGTTGATAACTCCGCTTACACCCTCAGCAGCTCTTGCACCGGCTTCAACACCTGCTTTTACTGCTGACACGCTTCCGGTCATCTTCACCGCCATGATAAGCGGTACTTCAACACTTTCTGCATTTGCCGGCTTATTTGAATCTATTGCAATTATTTTAACATCCGCCGCTTTAGCCGCAGCATCTGCCGCTGTAATTGCCGTAACAAAGCCGAACATTTCTATAATACCGACCGCTTCATTCATAGCTTTCAGCACTCCTTTTTAAAATTAGAAATCTTTGTTTATGTATGCAATCTTCAGACCCTTCTGAGCAAGGTTTGTTTCAAGAGCCTCGTTCATTTCTTCAAGTCCGAATTCGTGTGTGATAAGCTCCTTTATAGGAAGTCCGATTGCATTTGCTCTCTTCAAGAAATCAAATGTTGTAGCATAGTCTCTTAGAGTATAAACCCATGAGCCTACAAGGGTGATTTCCTTTGAGCATAAATCAAAGTGCGGATTAATTGTAGCATCTCCACCGTTAATGAAGAAGCCAAGCTCGCAAAGTCCGCCGCCGTTTCTGATAAACTTATAGATATTGCTGTGAGCTACAGGTGAACCTGTACACTGGAAAGCAAAGTCTGCAAGATATCCGCCGAAAGCATCCTGAACTGCACCTGCAAGAGCTTCAATACCCTTGTGGTTCATAAAGTTAACTGTATGGTCAGCGCCCATTCTCTTTGCAAATTCAAGTCTCTGCTCATTACCGTCAACTGCTACTATATTCTCAATACCCATGGTACGAAGAACCGCTATACATATAAGACCTATAGGTCCACAGCCCTGAACAACTACTCTTGAGTTAAATCTAAGAATATCAGTTGTCTTGGCTCTTTCAACTGCATGAATAAGAACTGCACATGGCTCGATAAGAATTCTTGAAGCAAGGTCAAGGTCACTTACGTTAAATACCGTTGAACCACCTCTGATTACCATGTAATCACTGTACCAGCCGTTTAAGTGAACATCGTCATCAGGAAGAAGTCCATAAACATCTGCACCGCCGACATTCTGCTTGTTAAGGTCAAACATTGTAATATCAGGATTGTCTTTGAATATCATACAGGTAACGACTTTATCACCAACATTCAAAGGCTTGCCTGCACTGTCCTTCTTAACATTCTTACCCATCTTTACAATCTCACCTGTTCCTTCATGACCAAGCACTACAGGAATCAGTGAGAACGGGTCCTTTGCATATTCGTGAGCATCAGTTCCGCATACACCGCAGCCTTCAACCTTCACTAATATGTCATCGTCACCCAACTCAGGAATCGGATACTCCTGAATCTCAAATTTCTTAAGCTCAGTAAGCATTGCTACCTTCGCTGTCTTGGGAATATCACCCTTTGCTGTCTTAACAGCCGCACTCGCAGGAGCACCGCCTGTCATTTCTTTTAGGACTGCCTGCACTAAAGCGGCAACCTCTCTTTCATCTATATTCAAGGTAATTACTCCTTTCTATATAATATTAAGAGCATCGCTCAATACGCATCGTCTCTGACGTGTAAAGCTTCTCGGTGATGTTATACCCTCACCTGTAGGGCCTGCGATTGTGAACGTCGTCCAACCCTCTGCATTGAAGCCTATTCCTGCGTATGAAGGAGCATTCTTTACGAATATTGTTGTACAGATTGCTCTTGCATACTGAGTCATATGATCAACATTCTTTGAATGAAGATGTGCACTGTGACGGTTACCGTGTTCAGCCTTTACAGCCATTTCAACACAGTCATCAAAGCTTTCGCATCTTACAATCGGAAGAATAGGCATCATAAGCTCTACCTGTACAAACGGATGTGAGAATTCAGTCTCACAAATGATACATCTTGTATCCTCTTTAGGTGTTATGCCGATAGCTTCAAGAATCTTTTTAGCGTCTCTGCCCACCCAGTCTTTATTGATAACCTGTTTTGGCTCCTGCCCTTCTTTCTTGGGCTTTGACCATACAAGCACTGTATCAACAAGCTTTGCTGTCTGCTCTGCTGTAAGCATATATGCACCATTCTTCATCATGTGATGAATCAGCTCATCGGCTACGTTACGCATAACAAACACTTCTTTTTCCGCAATACACGGAAGGTTGTTATCAAACGTACAGCCGTCGATTATATCCTTACCTGCCTTTGGAATATCAGCAGTGTCGTCAACGATAACAGGAGGATTTCCTGCACCGGCTCCGATTGCCTTCTTTCCGCTTGACAGAAGCATCTTTACAACCCCGGGACCTCCTGTAGCAACAAGAAGCTTAACTGACGGGTCATTTACCATCTTATTTGATGTTTCCATTGTAGGATTAGCTACTGTGGCAACAATGTTCTCAGGACCGCCTGCCGCAAGAACTGCTCTGTTTACCAAATCAACGGCATACGCCGAAATTCTCTTTGCATGAGGATGCGGATTAAACAGTACACCGTTACCTGCCGCCAGCATACAGATACTGTTACAGATTACTGTACAGCTTGGGTTTGTTGACGGAGTGATTGCACCGATGATTCCGTATGGTGCCATCTCGATAAGCGTAAGACCTCTGTCACCCGAAAGTGCTCTTGGCTCAAGGTCTGATGTACCAAGTGTCTTATCAGCTACAAGATGATGCTTTAAAATCTTATGATATACGTTACCCATTTTGGTATCCTCAACAGCAAGCTTTGCCATTGTCTCGGCTTCCTCATGAGTAAGACGTCTTATCTCCTGAATAATATTTTCTCTTTGTTCTTTATTGTAATGTCTGAATGTTGTATAAGCTTTGTTACACGCAGCAATGGCTTCTTCCATTGTATCAAACACACCAAGCTGTTTACGCTTTGGCTGTTCATACGATGACAAATCCATTCCCGACAGCACATTCTTTACAATTTCACTTACTTTTTTCTCGTCTATCAAGAATTAAACCTCCTTCTTTAAGTTTTTTATGTTATACGGTTTAATCTAATAAATCAAAAACCCTGACAGCGACTTTAGCAAGCAGTGCGTCCTGCTCCTTAGTGCCGCCTGACACTCCTATACCGCCCATCAGTATACCGTTTACAAACAGTGGTTCTCCTCCTGCAAGCAGAAGCAGTCCGTTTCCGTTTGTAAGACCGTCCAATGCCCCGCCTCTCGATTCCTCAAGAGCCTTTGATGTGGGCATTTTCAATGCCACAGCAGTATACGCTTTATCCTGTGACGCTTTGATTGATGCGATATATGAATTATCCATAGCTTCAAGGCATACAAGATTTGCGCCCTCATTCACAACCGCAGTAACGACCGTTACTCCGATTTCCTTAGCGGCAAGCTCGACTGCCGAAGCTAATTTTTTTGCAATGTCAAGATTCATTCCCTTCCGCTTGTCAGACACCTGATTTGTTTCTTTATTAATATGTACAGTTACAGGCTCCGGCATTTTGGGCGGTTCGGGCTTTGAAGGCTGCACATTCAGATTTTTTGCTACCTCACAAAGCAGCTCGTCTATACTTTTCAATGTGCGTCCCTCCTAAGATTTATATTTCAATTACTTTAACTGTGCAAGTACCTTCTTTGTCACTTCTGCAACAAGGCTCTCTAAGTCCTTATCACCACATGAGCATTTGCTGTCATTGCATACCTGTGAAGGTAATGGCTGGAAGCCGTGATATGCAGCTGATGACTCAACGCCGTACTTTTCGTTAGCGTCTGTTGGCGACATTGAGCAAGTACCGTCCTCATAGCAGCCCGGGCAAAGCTTTTCCATTGGGTGCTTACCTGATACGTTAAACTGCTTTCTAAGGTCAACAAGCTTCTTAACCTCGCCGCAAGGGATTTCCTTTTCGCCGCCAAGAAGTCTTGAATACATCAATAGCTTAGCATAGAATTCTGTTGATTCCATTCTGAAGAATGCAGTGTTTAGGTCACAACCGAATGATAATGCACCGTGGTTTGCAAGAAGAATTGCATCATAATCCTGGATGTATGGCTCCAATGACTCAGGAATCTCCATTGTTGAAGGTGTTCCGTACTGAGCGATAGGAACAGCACCAAGGAATATAATTGCCTCAGGCATAATTAACTTGTCCAGCGGAATACCTGCGATAGCGAATGATGTTGCAATCGGAGGATGTGCGTGAACAACTGCCTTTACGTCAGGTCTTTCCTGATATACCTTTAAGTGCATCTTAAATTCTGATGAAGGCTTCCAAGGACCGTTCTTCTCCTTTAAGTTACCCTGACCGTCAACCTTACAAATCATATCAGGAGTCATATAACCCTTTGATACGCCTGTAGGTGTTACGAAATATGTATCCTTATCTATCTGTACAGAAAAGTTACCGTCGTTTGCAGCAACGAACCCGTCATTATAGATTCTTCTACCGATTTCGCACAGTTCTTTCTTGATTTCATAATCTGACTTGAACATACTTTTTCCTTCTTTCTTTTGGTTTTATTTTGTTTTGTTTGGATTTGTTTTTATTATACACCATTTCTTCCAAATTGTAAAGTACTATTTTCAAAAATTATTTAAAAATATATATAATAAGGAAGAAAATTTAAAACTAACCTCATTTTTTCTATGAACATTATTATTTTACCACAAAACATAGTGGTTTGGCAAGTGTTTTTACCCACATTTTGTACATATTTTTAAAAAAATTTGAAAAGATAGAAAATCATGTCGAATTTACGCATATTTTTTGTACAATGTTACTAAAAGGAAAATTCTTTGCAATATAACAAAGAGTTTTTAAGGTTTATCTTATTATATTTTTTCTCATTTTGGTATTTAATTGACAAAATAGGTAATAATGTGTTATAATCAAAAATAACAGTATAAAATCAAAAGGAGACAGATTATGAAGAAAAAAACTCTTATAATTATACTTACCATAATTGTAGTATGCGGTGCAATTATTACTGCCGCAGCAGTTAATGCAGATAAAATTATGATGAGATTCTCACCTGAAATGTACATCAGCTACAGAGCATTAAATACAATAAAGCAAATCGAAAACGAGCAGGAAATGATTGACGAAGCACTTCCTGAATTAAGAGATTTATCTGACGACCACAATCTGAGTGCAAAAATAAACTTAAATGATAAAGCAATCGCCTTTACGGAGGATTATAACGAAGATGCTCCGTCTATGATTTTTAACGGAAGCTATGACGGCATTGACTTTGACGGATATATAAACAATACTGAAACAGGACTTTGTTTCCCGTCACTGCTTGATATCTATTTTACATTTTCAACCGAGAACTTCGGAGCTGAATTTGTTCAGGGTGGCGGAAATAAGCTTTTGCCTATCGGAATTACAGAAGGTTTGAATTTAACTCTCCCCTCAGACAAAGACAGTGACCCTGATATAATCAAGGACAGCCAAATGTTAAGCATAGCTAAAACTGTTATTTCGGATGCAGAAATAAATCACGACACAGGAGACGATTATTTTCTTATATTGAAAACAGAAAATGTTAAATCAGGATTAAAAAGCTTTGCAGAAATACTGAAAAACAATCCTGCTCTGACAGGCAAATTCAGCCGTATAGAGAGCATTGCAGGAATAACCTTCTCCGAGCTTGTTGATGCATTGACTGCATCTATCGACAGCATGAGCTTAGGCGATACGATAGCTATAGGATATACTGAGCGAAGAAACCACGTTTCAAGAATCGAAGCCATGCTCACCGATGGAAATACAAACGTAACTCTGTTATGGAAGGCAGAAAATGAAATACGTTTGCTTGAAGATTACACAGTAAGCCTTATGACAGAAGCCGGCGGCTCAAAGGTGGGAATTGAATATCACGAAAACGGAAGCAGATTTTTTCAGCACGAAGAAAAGCAGAACAACAAAAGCCTGAAGATTATATTCGGTAATGAAGAATTATTCAAGCTTGCATTGAACCTCAATTACGACCGCAGCGGAAGAGTTCTCACAGGAACAGCATCAGCTAACGAATTTACTGCTGATTTAAACGGAACAATCGACAACGAAAATATGATGATTAAAATCGAAAACATTATGTCCGGCGAAGAAAATATAGGTTCAGCAGAGCTGAGTCTTACAGACTCTCAGAATTTGCAGATAACAAAAAGAGAAAAATATCCGTTCAAGGATTTACAGTTAGAAGATTTATCAGAGCTTTTAGAGCTGAAAGGAGCAAATTAATGAACGACAAATGGACTACCGTCATAAAGCCAAAAACAGGCTGGTTTGATATAAACCTGAAAGAAATATGGCAATATAAGGACTTAATATATATGTTCCTTAAACGTAACTTTACAAGCTCGTACAAGCAAACAGTCTTAGGACCTCTATGGTTTTTGATTTCTCCGCTGATGACCTCATCAATGTTCACCGTTGTATTTGGTCAGATTGCAAAGATTTCAACCGACGGGGTTCCGCAATTCCTGTTTTATATGGCAGGAAATACGGCATGGTCATATTTTTCATCATGCCTTACAGCAACCTCGGCAACATTTACCGGAAACGCCCATTTATTTGGCAAGGTATATTTCCCCAGACTCATATCACCTATAACAACCGTAATTTATGCATTGCTTTCGTTTGGAATACAGCTCATTCTGATGCTTTGTCTTATGGCATTCTTTGTATTTGCAAGAGGCGAATCAGTTTATCCTAACACATGGATTCTACTTGTCCCGTTAATGATTTTCCAAATGGCAATGCTCGGTTTGGGGCTTGGAATAATAATATCATCGCTTACAACAAAATACAGAGATTTATCCATACTTGTAGGCTTCGGTGTACATCTGTGGATGTATGCAACACCTATTGTTTATCCGATGTCTCAGGTGCCTGAATTTCTACAGGGAATAATAAAGCTAAATCCGATGGCACCTATAGTAAACAATTTCAGATATGCATTCTTAGGTTGCGGAACACCCGAAATATCATCATGGTTAGTCAGTATGGCTGTAACGGCGGTTTTCCTGTTTTTCGGAGTAGTGCTGTTCTCTAAAGTGGAAAAAACATTTATGGATACTGTATAAGAGGTAATAGAAATGAACGAAACAGTAATAAAAATAGATAATGTTTCAAAGCAGTACCGATTAGGTACTATAGGCGGTGGAACACTTCAAGGGGATTTAAAAAGCTGGTGGGCAAAAGTCAGACACAAGGAAGACCCTAACTCAAAAATTGGCGAAACGGTATATAAAAAGAACGAAAAATTTCTTGCTCTTGACGGCATAAGCATTGAAATAAAAAAAGGCGAAACTCTCGGTCTTATCGGCAGAAACGGAGCAGGAAAATCCACACTTTTAAAGCTTTTATCAAGAGTAACTGCCCCATCAGACGGAACTATCTACATAAACGGTAAAATATCAAGTATGCTTGAAGTCGGAACAGGCTTTCACGCAGAGCTTACAGGTCGTGAAAACATATACTTAAACGGTGCGATACTCGGCATGAAGCGTTCAGAGGTCACAAAAAAGATTGATGACATAATAGAATTCAGCGAATGCGAGCAATTTATTGATACACCCGTAAAGCGTTATTCTTCAGGAATGTTTGTAAAGCTTGCATTTGCGGTTGCAGCGCATCTTGACAGCGATATTCTTATTATGGACGAGGTGCTTGCCGTAGGCGATATGAAGTTCCAGAAAAAATGTATTGATAAAATGCTTGACGTTGCCAAAAATTCAGGCAAGACAATAATATATGTAAGTCATAATATGAACACCGTAAGGCAGTTATGCAACCGATGTGTTGTTCTTCAAAAAGGCAAGGTTATTTTTGACGGTGATACCGAAAAAGCTATTGATATATACATGAACACATCAAAAGAAGAGCTATTGATGTATAAGGATTTTTCATCAATGAAACGTCCCGGATTTTTGACGGATAAAGTCAAGCTTCTTGATTTACAGGTTGTAAACCGGGAAAATCTTATAATCCCCGATGGTGAAACACTTGATTTCAGACTACGTATTGAATCCAAAGAAAACACAAATGGACTATGCCTGCGTATGATGATTCATAACGCCGACCAAATGCCGATTGCAACGGCTTCCGTAGCACGTTTTGCAGATTTAAAAGCAGGACAGATTTATTCACAGGACTTTTCAATGGATATAACCCCGCTTTCAACCGGCAGATATTCTGTACTTTTATCTGTATATGAAACGGATGAGCTTGGCAGTGTTTTTGATGCTGACGCAGTATGGCCTGCTATTATATTTGAACGCGAAAAGAAATCGTCACTTGATTGGAAATCCAGATATTACGGAGACACAGAGCTACCGGATTTGAAGCTGATATAAGAAAGGACTAACAATGGCATTCAAGAAAAAAAATCCCGATTTGCCGGAATTAAAGCGGCAGATAAAAGAGGATAAGCTAAAGCCTATATACTTATTTTACGGGACAGAGACTTATCTGAAAGAGACATATATAAAGTCAATAAGGGAAAAGGTTCCCGATAACGGATTCGAAGAATTTAACTATATTTCACTCAAGGGAACAGATATTTCACTTTCCGAATATGACGACGCCTGGGAAAGCTTCCCCATGATGGCTGACAGAAAGCTTGTATATATAAGCGGAAGTAATATTTTTAAATCTGCTACAGAAGATCAGAAAGAATTCTGGAAAGAAAAATTCTCACGTTGTGCTGATGACATGATTGTTATCTTTGATGAAACCGCAGTTGATAAGAGAAGCATTTTATACAAAGCTCTTACAAAATACGGTATGGCGATTGAATTTGAAACTCCGGATGAAGCTGATTTAGTTACCTATATAATGGGACAATGCTTAAAAGCTCAGAAAAAAATCAAAAAAGAAAATGCGTATCAGATTGTAACAATGTGCGATGAAGGCTTGCAGAATATCATGAATGAGCTTAACAAGCTGTTCGATTACTGCGGTGAGGAAATTACTAAAACTGACATTGAACGTATCGTTTCAAAAGGTGTAAATATCAGAATATTTGAGCTTACGGATGGAATCATGAACCATGATGCAAAGCGTGCAATGGAGGTAATTACCGATTTAAGAAACAGCAACGAGAGTGCGTTTGGTATTTTATATCTGATATACGCAAACGTCAAAAAGATTTTAAAAGCAAAACTGAGTGATAATTCCGACCCAAAAGCTGTAGCACGAGCTTTAGGTACAAGTGATTTTATCGCAAAAAAATATATAGCAAGTGCAGAAGGCTTCAGCGAAGGCGCTCTTACAAAAATGGTTATGAGAGTTCCCGAAATAGATTACGAAATAAAACAAGGCAAAACTGACGAATGGACTGCATTGGAGCAGTATGTTGCAGAAGCGTTGTATTATGCATAAAAGCAAAAAGACTGTCTTTTAAGACAGTCTTTTTAAAATCGTTATATTAGCCAATCTTAGCCTGGTTAACTTTGATACCAGGGCCCATTGTTGATGTAACAACAACACTCTTTAAGTACTGACCCTTTGCAGCTGATGGCTTAGCCTTGACGATTGCTGCAAGAAGTGCATTAAAGTTATCCTGTAGCTTTTCAACGCCGAATGAAGCCTTACCGATTGGACAGTGGATGATATTTGTTTTATCAAGCTTGTACTCAATCTTACCTGCTTTAATTTCGTTAACAGCCTTAGTAACGTCCATTGTTACTGTACCTGCCTTTGGTGATGGCATAAGTCCCTTAGGACCAAGAACCTTACCCAAACGACCAACAACACCCATCATATCAGGAGTTGCAACAACAACGTCGAAATCAAACCAGTTTTCACTCTGGATTTTTGTTACCATATCCATTTCGCCTACGTAGTCAGCACCTGCTGCTGTAGCTTCGTCAGCCTTAGGACCTTTTGCGAATACTAAAACCTTTGAAGTCTTACCTGTACCATGTGGTAAAACTATAGCACCTCTAACCTGCTGGTCAGCGTGTCTTGAGTCAACACCAAGTCTGATGTGTACCTCAACAGTTTCGTCAAACTTTGCTTTAGCTGTCTTTGTTATAAGCTCCATTGCTTCAGCTGTATCATAAAGCTTTGACTTATCGACAAGCTTTGCGCTGTCTTGATATTTTTTACCTCTAAACATAATTTTCCTCCTTACGTGGTCAAACGAGTTTTACTCTCCCACCATTCTTAAACTATTAGTCACCTATTAATACGCCCATGCTTCGGCAAGTACCTGCGATCATGCTCATAGCTGCCTCAACTGAAGCTGCATTTAAGTCAGGCATCTTCTGCTCTGCAATAGCCTGAAGGTCTGCTTTTGAAATTGTAGCAACCTTAGTCTTGTTAGGAACGCCTGAACCGCTCTGAATCTTACAAGCCTTCTTGATAAGAACTGCAGCGGGTGGTGTCTTTGTGATGAATGAGAAGGAACGGTCTGCATATACCGTAATAACAACAGGAATGATAAGTCCTGCATCCTTCGCTGTCTTTTCATTAAATTCCTTTGTAAACTGCATAATGTTTACACCATGCTGACCTAAAGCAGGGCCAACAGGGGGAGCCGGAGTTGCTTTGCCGGCAGGAATTTGAAGTTTAATATAACCTGCAACCTTTTGTGCCATAATGGCCACCTCCTTGAAATTTTATGACGGTTATCCGTCAAATGTGGTAAAAATCGGATTTTTCTTGGCTTATGCCTCAAAACCCTCCCACTGTTACCAGAGGGATACTTACATATATAATAACCGTTTCAAACGGCTATTAACAAATTAATTAGTCGACGAGTTCAACCTGTGTATAATCAATTTCAACAGGAGTTTCTCGTCCGAACATTGAAACAGAAACATTAACCTTTCTTGTGATAGTATCAATGTTCGTAATTTTGCCCGAAAAGCCTTCCATAGGACCTGATTTAATTGAAACCTCATCACCCACAGTGAAATTAATCTCTGCCATGCGTATAGTTTCAACGCCCATTCTTTCAACCTCTTCATCTGAAAGAGGTACTGGCTTTGAACCCGGTCCGACAAATCCCGTCACACCTCTTGTATTACGTACAATGAACCAGCTTTCATCTGTCATAACCATTTTGATTATAACATAACCCGGGAATATCTTTCTTTTGACAATTTTTTCAGCTTCGCCCTTTTTTTCAACAACATCCTCAGTCGGAACTCTTACGTCCGTAATGAGGTCTGATATCCCGCGGTTTTCTACAGACTTTTCAATATTGGCTTTAACCTTGTTTTCATAACCTGAATATGTGTGAACCACATACCATCTTGCTTCCTCGGCCATAACCATTCTCCTTTCCTTGCTTTACAGCAGGTTAGTAAGTAACTGGAACAGCTTTGCAAAGCCTGCGTCTAAAAGCGACAGAATTACAGTTACAATAGCAATAAATACAAGAATGATACCTGTGTTGTGGATAATCTGATCCTTTGAAGGCCATGTTACCTTTTTAAGCTCAGCCTTACATTCTCTGAAGTATTTAGCTATCTTGCTTCCGCCTGATTTTTTTGTTACATTTGTATCTGCCATTTTCTCTACTCCTTACTTTGTTTCCTTATGAAGAGTGTGCTTTCTGCAGAACTTACAATACTTGTTCATTTCCAATCTATCAGGGTCATTCTTCTTATTCTTCATTGTGTTGTAGTTTCTCTGCTTACACTCTGTGCATGCTAAAGTGATTTTTACTCTCATTGTTGTACACCTCCGTTATTTTTCGTTTTAAAGCTCGTAAAATTTTACACATAAAAAAAGAGCCTTAACTCATATACCGTAAATCATTATACCATTAATCTATGTATATGTCAAGGCTTTTTTTGTATTTTTTTGAAATTTTATAAAATTTCTCAGTTGTTATACTATTATGCTGAATTTTTATGAATACGGCAATATTCCCCCTAAGAGCTATAGGTATTTTCTATATTGACATTTTAATCCATATATGGTATAATAACATATATATGCTTAATGCATGAGGCTTTCTGTTTTGAAAGTAGTTAGGAGAGAAAGAATGAGTATAAAAATTATCGGAACAGGTGCATATGTACCTGAAAAAGTATTGACAAATGATGATCTGGCAAATATGGTTGACACCAACGATGAATGGATTGTTCAAAGAGTAGGTATTCACGAGCGTAGAGTCTCTGTTAATGAAACAGCGGCTGATTTTGCTGTAAACGCCGCAAATGAAGCTTTGAAAAATGCATGCATAACCGCAGAAGAAATCGACTTGATTATAGCTGCAACAATAACCTCGGAAACTGTATGCCCTACAGTTGCAGGAACTGTTCAGCAAAAAATCGGTGCGAGCTGTCCTGCTTTTGATATAAGCTCAGCCTGCAGTGGATTTTTATTTGCACTCGACAACGCAGTATCGTACATAATGAGAGGCGATGTCAGAAATGTGCTTGTTATCGGCGCAGAAAGACTAAGTAAAATTGTCGACTGGACAGACAGAAGCACCTGTATCATTTTCGGTGACGGAGCCGGTGCCGCAGTTGTAACTGCCGGCGACGGTTATCTTGCTTCAAAGCTGTTTACAGAGGGCGGAAACGATGTAATCGAAATTCCAAGCTACAGCGGAACATCACCGTTCTATGAAGGCGAAAAGAAAGCCCCATATATATTTATGGAAGGTCAGAAAACCTTTAAATTTGCTGTTAACAGAATAGCCGAGGATGTAAAATACATTACTGAAAAAGCCGGTATAACAATCGATGAAATCGACCACGTTGTAACACATCAGGCAAACATAAGAATAATTGAATATGCTTCAAAAAAGCTTGGTATACCTATAGATAAATTTGTAGTAAATATTGATAAGTACGGTAACACATCATCAGCAAGTGTACCTATTGCTTTAAATGAGCTTAACAAATCCGGCAAGCTGAATAAAGGCGATATAATTGCAATGTCAGCCTTTGGCGGCGGACTTTCCAGCGGTGCATGCCTGATAAGATGGTAAAATTTAGTGATTCAAGAAAGTAGGAAGGTAGTATGGAATTAGAAAAAAACACATCAGAGCTGATATGCAGTAATTTTATATCTGTTTCAGAGGATGAAAACGGCTGTTTTAAGAGTTTAAAATTTTTAAATGAGGACAAGTTTAACTTCGCCTTTGATGTTATGGACGCTCTTGCCGAAAAAAGCGGCGACAAGCTCGCTATGATTCATATAGCAAGTGATTTGACAGAGCGTAGATTTACATTTAAGGAATTAATGGAGGAAACCAACCGTACAGCTAATTATTTCACCTCGCTCGGAATTAAAAAAGGCGACAAGGTAATGCTCGTTTTAAAACGTCATTATCAGTTCTGGTTTTCAATACTTGCACTCCATAAGATAGGTGCAGTTGCAATTCCCGCTACAAACCAGTTAAGGGAAAGTGATTTTGTATACCGTTTCGACTGTGCAGAAATATCAGCAATAGTTTGTACTGCAAATGACGGTACTGTTGAGCAGGTTGATAAGGCTGTCGAAAAATCAAATACAGTAAAAACAAGAATCATTGTAGATGGCACAAGAGAAGGCTGGAAAGACTTCAATAACGAATATAAGAGCTTCAGCACTGACTTTGAACGTACATCCGATTCCCCATGTGGTGAAGACGATATGATTATGTTCTTTACATCAGGAACAACAGGCTATCCGAAAATTGCCGCTCATAGCCACAAATATCCACTTGGTCATTTTATCACAGCAAAATACTGGCATGACATAAAGCCCAACGGAATACATCTTACAGTATCGGAAACAGGCTGGGGCAAAGCTTTATGGGGCAAGCTTTACGGTCAATGGCTTTGCGAAGGCGTAGTATTTATATATGATATGGACAGATTCAGTGCCGCAGAGATGCTTCCGATGTTTAAAAAATACAACATTGAAACCTTCTGTGCACCCCCTACCGTATACAGAATGCTTATAAAAGAGGATTTAAGCAAATATGATTTAAGCTCAATCAGATACGCTACTACAGCCGGCGAGGCTCTTAATCCCGAAGTTTTCAGACGCTTCAAGGATTTAACAGGTCTTACTATAATGGAGGGCTTCGGTCAGACAGAAACTACTCTTACAATAGGTAATCTTGTCGGAACAGAACCAAAGCTTGGTTCTATGGGTAAGCCTATATCATCATATAAAATAGGTCTTGTAAATACCGAAGGCAAAAAATGTGACGTTAACGAAAATGGCGAAATTGTTATCTATATTGACGAAAGAACGCCATGCGGTCTGTTCAAAGGCTATTACAAAGGCGAGGAACTGACTAAGGAAGCATGGAGAGGCGGCTACTATCATACAGGTGATATCGCTTATATGGACGAAGACGGTTATTACTGGTATGTCGGACGTACCGATGATATGATAAAATCATCAGGCTACAAAATCGGTCCGTTCGAGATTGAAAACGTAATTATGGAGCTTCCATATGTTCTTGAATGTGGTGTATCTGCTGAGCCTGACGAAATACGCGGACAGGTTGCAAAGGCAAGTATCGTCCTTACACCGGGAACAGAAGGAACAGACGAACTGAAAAAAGAAATTCAGAATTACGTCAAAACAAAAACCGCACCTTACAAATATCCAAGAATTGTCGTATTCAAGGATGAGCTCCCAAAAACAATCAGCGGAAAAATAATAAGAAATCAACTATAAAAAAATCGCAGCGAATAATTTCGCTGCGATTTTCTTATCTTTTTGAGGGTATAACCTCAATATTTTCTCCATCACTCGTCACTATAATATCACCATTCTTATCAGTCCTGTATATTGTTGCACCCGCATCCTTCAAGCGGCTCAACACTTCCTTTGACGGATGTCCGTAATCATTCCCCTTCCCTACAGAAATAATAGCATATTCGGGCATTACTTCTCTTAAAAACTTATATTTGGTAGAGCTGTTTGAACCGTGATGCCCTATTTTTAAAACATCCGCCGAAACATCATACCCCTCATCAAGAATATCCTGTTCTTCATCTCTTTCAGCATCACCGGTAAACAAAAACGAAGTTTCGCCATATGTTATCTTCAAAACAATAGAAGAATTATTCAACTCCTCCTCTGTTTCATATACAGGCCCAAAAATTTCTACCTCACTACTTCCCAAACCAAAGCTGTCACCCGGAAGCGGATTCTGAATTTTCAATCCCTGTTCTTTAACTTTTTTCTTAAAATTCCTGTACGCTTTTGTATCTGCTTCTTCTTCAGGTGCATATACCTCCCCTACTGAAACCGCAGACAACGCACCCGATAAACCTCCGACATGGTCTTCATGTGCATGAGAGCATACTATGTAATCAAGATAATCAATATCATTCTTTTTTAAATATGTAGCAATCAATCTGCTGTCATCAGAATTTCCTCCGTCAATCAGCATCGTTTCATCATCACAGCACACAAGTGCCGCATCAGCCTGCCCCACATCAATATAGTGAACCACAAAATCAGAGTCTATATCTGTTTTATATTCCGTCTTATATTCGGTTTTATCCTCCGTTTGTTCATATATAAGCTCCGTAAGCTCCAATGCACCGTCTATAACAGCAATTACATCAGAGGATTCACATCCGTTTAATGTCAAAGTTAAAAGAAATGACGTTAAAACTGAAATCCATTTTTTCACGTTATCACCCTTTCATTTAATATATTATCTTATTTTATATTTAATGCAATGCTTCTTTCCTGAATTTAGCAGGCGTAATTCCTTTTATCTGCTTAAAGGTTTTTATAAAATAACTCAAATCATTAAACCCGCATGAAAACGCAATATCTGTTACACTTAAATCTGATTTTATGAGCTTACCCGATGCTCTTTCTATGCGATATAATGTAAGATATTCAACAGGTGTTTTCATTGTCATTTCCTTAAAAAAGTAGCAGAAATATTTAGGGGACATCCCCGCCGCCTCCGCCATGTCCTCAAGAGTAATTGACACATCATAATTACTGCGTATATATGAAAGCACTGCTCTTAATTTAGGTACGCTTTTATCCGATGCTAAAAGCGCAGTATCAGTCGGATGATACAAATGCAAATCAATTATTTCTCCGAATAAATTATATAACGCACCTATCACCTTGAATTTATATCCCGATGATTTTTCCTTCATAGCATCAAACAGAATATTAACCGCAAATGAAAGCGGCGAATTCTGATGATATTCGTCTATTATGTATTCATGATTTTTAAGACTGTCTATAAAATACACCGAACCGTTATTCAGTGCCGGAATAAAATCGAGATGAAAATCAAGACATTCATATACACATTCCTCCGGAGATGCCTGATGAACAGTTTCAGGATTCACAAATATTACTTCACCCTTTTTTACTGAATAAAAATTATTGTTCAGTCTTACATTCAAAACTCCTTCAAGAACTCTTATTATTTCAAGCTCATTATGCCAGTGAGCAGACATTTCATAACGCGAATCAGAGCTGTCAATATGGTAAAGCTCAATAGGAAAATCTTCTGTTCCGTGCTGTTTTAATTCATTATAACTCATATAAACCTCATAACCTGAATATTATTATACTTTTTTCTATTATAACACAAGTAATATGTGTTTTTCAAGTATATAATTATAATTAGTGAAAATATTTTTTCAAAAAATTTATATATATTAAGGAGGAAAACAAATATGGCAGAAAACAGATTTGTAGGCGATTATCCTGTAATCGGTATTCGTCCTACCATCGACGGAAGAAGAGGACCTTTAAAGGTTCGTGAATCACTTGAGGTTCAGACAATGAACATGGCAAAAGCAGCAGCAAAGCTTTTTGAAGAAAACTTAAGATATTCAAACGGCGAGCCTGTAAAGGTCGTTATTTCAGACACAACAATCGGACGTGTTGCTGAATCAGCAGCTTGTGCTGAGCAGTTCAAAAAGGCAGGAGTAGACATTACTCTTACAGTTACACCATGCTGGTGCTACGGCTCAGAAACAATGGACATGGACCGCAACACAATCAAGGGTGTTTGGGGCTTTAACGGTACAGAAAGACCGGGTGCAGTTTATCTTGCATCAGTTCTTGCTACTCACGCTCAGAAGGGACTTCCTGCTTTCGGAATTTACGGTCACGAGGTTCAGGATATGGATGATACTTCAATTCCTGAGGACGTAAAGGAAAAGCTTTTAAGATTTGGTCGTGCAGCAGTTGCTGTTGCAACAATGAAGGGCAAGTCATATCTTCAGATTGGTTCAATCTGTATGGGTATTGGCGGTTCAATCATTGACTCTAACTTCATCGAAGAATACTTAGGTATGAGAGTTGAATCAGTTGACGAGGTTGAAGTTATCCGTAGAATGTCAGAAGGCATTTATGATGAAGCTGAATATCAGAAGGCTTTGAAGTGGACAAAGGAAAAGTGCAATATGGGCTTTGACAAGAACCCACCTGAGCTTCAGAGATCAGCAGAAAAGAAAGAAGAAGAATTTGAATTTGTTGTTAAGATGATGTGCATTATCAAAGACCTTATGAATGGTAATACTAATCTTCCTGAAGGCTGCGAAGAAGAAATGGTTGGTCACAACGCAATCGCAGCAGGCTTCCAGGGTCAGAGACAGTGGACAGACTTCTATCCTAACTGCGACTTCCCTGAGGCTATGCTTAACACTTCTTTTGACTGGAACGGTGCAAGAGAACCTTATATCCTTGCAACAGAAAACGACGTATTGAACGGCCTTGGAATGCTATTCATGAAGCTTCTTACAAACAAGGCTCAGATATTCGCTGACGTTCGTACATATTGGAGCGGTGACGCTGTTAAGAGAGTTACAGGCTACGATATTACAGGTAAGGCTAAGGAAGCTGATGGTTTCATTCACCTTATCAACTCAGGTGCAGCTTGTCTTGACGCTAATGCTGAAGCAAAAGACGCAAACGGCAACGGCACAATGAAGGAATGGTGGAACGTAACAGAAGCTGACCAGGATGCTATCATGAAGGCTACAACATGGAACGCAGCTGACCTTGGATATTTCAGAGGTGGCGGCTATTCATCAAGATTTGTAACAAAAGCAGAAATGCCTGTTACAATGATAAGACTTAACCTTGTAGCAGGTCTTGGCCCAATGCTTCAGATTGCTGAGGGTTGGACAGTTTCACTTCCTGACGAAGTTACAGATACACTTTGGAAGAGAACAGACTACACATGGCCTTGTACTTGGTTTGCACCAAGATGCGACGGTAAGGAAGGTCCATTCAAGGATGCTTACAGCGTAATGAACAACTGGGGCGCTAACCACGGTGCAATTTCTCACGGTCACATTGGTGCAGACTTAATTACTCTTTGCTCAATGTTGAGAATCCCTGTTGCTATGCACAACGTTCCTGAAAAAGATATTTTCCGTCCGGCTGCATGGAATGCATTCGGTATGGATAAGGAAGGTGCAGACTACAGAGCTTGCGTTAACTTTGGTCCATTCTATAAGAAATAAATTCAGATAACAAATTGAGCAGGGCATTTGCCCTGCTCTTGTTGTATACAAAAATACAGGGCTCGGCATTAATTATCCGAACCCTGTTGCTTTTATATTATTTTTGGTATTTCACGCTTTTCAAATATAGCCTTTGCATTATCATAGAAATCCTTATATGTAAGGTCACGGCTTCTTGTAAGACCTCTTTCGCCTTTGAAGCTCATTTCATACAGCCATATTCCGTTATATTTTATTTCCTCAAATTTATCAATCATATTTATCCAGTCAACCTTACCTTCTCCCGGCAGCCAATGACATTCATCAATAAATTCATAATCCGAAACATGGATTGTAACTATTTTATCTCCAAGCTTATCCATAAAAGTAATATTGTCATCAATAAGAAGATGATTTGTATCAAAGCATACTTTTAATTTATCATTCGCACTTATTAATCTTAAAATTTCATCTGAGTCATGTCCAAGACAGGTTCTTGGCAAATCCTCAACAGCAATCACCGCACCGCATTCATGTGCCGCTTCTGCAAGCTTATCAAGACTTTCCATTGAGCATTTCATTCTTTCTTCTCTTTCACTGTCATCGGCTTATCTCCGCAAGTTGATATTCCTGCTTTGTACATAATTTATTCCTTGATTTTTTTATTATAATTCATAATAAATATAATTTGAATTACAAAAACGATTACAGTTTCAAAAACAATCAGTTGATTAGGAAGAAATGGTTTAAAGTAATACTCCCATTTTTCCGTTCTAAAAAACCACGCAAAAACACACGAAGATACAAAGCTCAAAATATTGCCTGCAATTACAAGCTGCGAATTTTTCGTTTTTACACTTGCATAGCATAAAGCCCCGAAGCCTAAAATCATTACAAGGTAAAACCAAAGCGTTCCCGTTATCGCATCTTCATTCATCGCTAAAAATACAAACGGTATACAATATCCTAAAAGCAGCAATACTCTTATTAACGGCTTTTTCGCTGTTGTGTTCACGTTTTTTTCTATACAAGAATTTTCATCTGTACTATTTTTTCTTTGTTCCGAAATATACATTCCTACAGGCAGTATAATTGCAATTGCTATTGAAAACCATGTTATTAAGTTCATATAAAAACCTCCTTACAGCTCCGAATACATACTGTACAGATTATAA
Organism: Candidatus Ornithomonoglobus sp.; assembly: GCA_045537455.1. GTDB lineage: Bacteria > Bacillota > Clostridia > UBA1381 > UBA1381 > Ornithomonoglobus_A. The sequence goes on from JAZSPM010000012.1 coordinate 45,279, forward strand.
TAAATCCCCTTTTTTTCAAGTAATTCCTTATGTGTTCCCTGTTCTTCAATTCCGTTTTCGGTAAGAACAAGTATCAAAGAAGCATTTTTAATGGTTGTAAGTCTGTGCGCTATAGTAAATACTGTTCTTCCCTTTGAAAGCTCTTCAAGAGATTTTTGCACTATATGCTCGCTTTCATTGTCGAGTGCCGAGGTTGCTTCATCAAGAACAAGAATCGGCGGATTTTTAAGGAATACTCTTGCGATTGAAATTCTCTGCTTCTGACCGCCCGAAAGCTTAACGCCTCTTTCGCCTACATATGTATCGTAGCCGTTCGGAAGTGCCGTTATAAATTCATGTGCACCCGCACGCTTTGCCGCTGTTATTATATCCTCCTTTGATGCATTTGGCAAACCGTAAGAAATATTTTCATACACCGTTCCCGAAAACAAATACACATCCTGCTGAACAGTTCCGACCGTATCACGCAAGGATTTTAATGTGACATTTTTTATATCCTGACCGTCTATAAGAATACGTCCGTCAGTTACATCATAAAATCTCGGAATAAGATTACACAGCGTGGTCTTTCCGCCGCCAGACGGCCCTACTATCGCAACATTTTCACCTTTTTTGATTTCAAGATTTATCCCTGAAAGGACCTCTGTTTCAGTATCGTCGCTATAATGGAAGCTAACATTATCAAATGTGATATTCCCTTCAACGTCCTTTAGCTCAACTGCATTTTCTTCCTCAACAATATCAGCAGGAGTGTCCATTACCTCAATAAATCTTTCAATTCCTGTCATGCCACGCTGGAATTGTTCTGTAAACTGAATAATTGTACGCAGTGATGCAAGCAATGTACTTACATAAAGCAAATACGCTGTTAAATCCGCAGGAGAAATGCTTCCTCTAATCAGGAATATACCGCCTGCAATAACAACAGTCAGATACATTATGCCTTCAAAAAATCTGTTTGATGTGTGGAAGCCTGCCATATAAAAATATGCTTCCTTTTTTGTATTGAAAAACTTTTTATTGCCCTTTTCAAATTTTTCTGATTCCAAATCTTCATTTGCAAAGGACTTTACAACACGTATTCCCAAAAGTGTATCTTCAACCTGTGCATTAATTTCGCCTATTTGCTCACGCTGACGTTTAAATGCTCTTCGCATTCGTCCGTTAAAAAACTTTACAAACGCAAATATCAGTGGCATTGAGAAGAAAATAATAAGGGTAAGCGGAATATTTACTCCGCACAGAATTGCAAACGAAACAAAAATTTTCAGTCCGCATATGAAAAGCTCCTCCGGACAGTGATGTGCAAATTCTGTTATATCAAACAAATCAGTAGTTATCCTTGACATAAGCTGACCGATTTTATGGTTTGAATAAAACGAATGCGACAACGTTTCAAGATGGTTAAACAAGTCACGCCTCATATCTGTCTCGATTTTCGTTCCCATAACGTGCCCCGTATCTGCCATATAGAAATTCGCCGCCGCATCTATAATTCTCAAAATAAGATAAAACACTCCTATTTTAAGAATCAATCCTACACTTAACGATGCAATATCATTTATTCCGGCGTCTGTTATAAAGCGTATAAGCATCGGGAACACCAGTTCACAAACAGTCGTCAATGATGCACATATCAAGTCAAGTATAAGAATTGGTATGTACGGTTTAAAATACGGTACAAACCGTTTTATAAGATATGACATTTTCATGTTAGTTACCCTCTCTATATTAAATTTCAGTCCATTAATTTAATATTATTATATCATAAAATTTAACTCATGTAAACCATCATAGAACAATTTTGTCGATTTTTTACTGCATATAAACAACATGAAAGTTTTTTTCAAATACGCTTGAAAAAAAGAATATATTCTGATATAATTATCAGGATAGCTTCATATTAAATAATATCTTCTGTAAATTTGTCGAAAAGGACGGAAAATACAGGCTATTATATAAGAAAAATATAGAAAATATAGAAAAAAAACTTTTTTAGGTAAAACGCTTGTTAAATTATTAACAATGTGATATAATTTGATATTGGATACGTATGTCTAATTTAGACATCGTTAAAAAATAAACAATAAAGGAGAAAACACATGAGCAGTAAGATTACTATTATAGGAGCAGGAAATGTTGGTTCAACAATAGCATATACGCTTTCAAATTCCGACATAGCTTCAGAAATTGTATTAATTGACATTGACAAAAAAAGAGTTGAAGGCGAGGTTATGGATATCGCTCAGGGAGCAAGCTTCCGTGACCCTATCTCAATCGTTGCAGGAGATTACGAAGATGCAGCAGGTTCGGACATTGTTATCATAACATCAGGAATTGCAAGAAAGCCAGGTCAGACAAGACTTGAGCTTACACAGCAAAACGTTGATGTTATAAAAGCGATTACTCCGCATATCGTAAAAGCAGCACCGGACGCAATATACATTCTTGTAAGCAATCCTGTGGATATTCTTACATATGTGTTCACAAAAATTTCAGGTCTTCCTGAAAAGCAGATAATAGGTTCGGGAACATTACTTGATACATCACGTTTAAGATGTGCTTTATCTGAGCATTTTGAAATTGCACAAAGAAATATGCACGCTTACGTATTCGGTGAGCATGGAGATACATCATTTGTGCCATGGTCAGTTGCAAAGATTTCAGGTGCAAGCTTTGAAGAATATGATGAAATGATGAAACAATACGCAAAGAATCATAGTCCTCTTGATAAAGACGCAATAGAAGAATATATACATAAATCAGGCGGAGCAATTATAGCAAACAAGGGTGCTACATTCTATGCCGTAGCAGTTTCTGTTTGCCGTTTGTGCAGTACACTTCTTTCGGCTTATGATTCAATAGTAACAGTATCATCAATGATGCACGGTGAATACGGAATTGACGATGTATGTATAAGCGTACCTACTATCATAGGCCCTGAAGGAGCAAAGGGTAAGGTTTGTATGAAGCTTACAGATGAAGAAGTGGAAAAGCTTCGTCATAGTGCTGACACACTTAAAAATATAATCAAAGATATTAAATTATAATATATGAAAGGAAGTTCAAAAATGAAGTACAGCTACTATCCGGGATGTACCCTGAAAACAAAAGCCGTTGTGCTTGACGCTTACGCAAGAAAATGTGCTGAAGTGCTTGGTTTTGAACTAGAGGAAATTGAAAACTGGCAGTGCTGCGGTGGTGTATATCCGCTCGGCAGTGATGAAATTGCTACAAAGCTTTCATCAGTACGTGCATTAAACGATGCCAAAGAAAAAGGTCAGGATTTGATAACTCTTTGTTCTGCCTGTCATCATGTTATAAAGCGTGTAAACGATGACATGAAGAATGTTGAGGACATTCGCACAAGAGCAAATAACTATATGCAGCTTGATGAGCCTTATGCCGGAGAAACCAACGTTCTTCACTATCTTGAAGTATTGCGTGACAGAATTGGCTTTGATAAAATAAAGGAAAAGGTTGTAAACCCATTAACAGGAAAGAAGATTGGCGCATATTACGGCTGTCTGATTCTTCGTCCGAGCGGAATAATGAGCTTTGACAATGCTGAAAATCCTACAATAATAGAGGATTTCATAAAAGCAATCGGTGCAGAGCCTGTTGTATATCCGTACCGTAACGAGTGCTGCGGCGGATACATATCCCTGAAGGAAAAAGACATGGCAAAATCAATGTGCGACAGAATATCAGAAAGTGCAGAAGGCTTCGGAGCAGAAATGCTCATAACTGCCTGTCCGCTTTGTATGTATAATCTTAACAAGAGTGCAAAGCTTCCTGTATATTACTTTACAGAGCTTCTTGCAGAGGCACTTGGCGTTAAAGAGGAGGTGACGGACGTTGAGTAATAAAAATAAAGCAGAGCTTATAAAAGAAATAAGCGGAGTAAATCCGTATAAATGCATGAAGTGCGGTAAATGCTCGGCAACTTGTCCGTCATTTAATGAAATGGATATTAAACCGCATCAGTTTGTATCATATGTATTGAACGATAATATAGAAGCACTTGCAGAATCAAAGTCATTATGGAAATGTCTTTCATGCTTTGCCTGTGTTGAGAGATGCCCGAGAGGCGTAAAGCCGGGCAAGCTTATAGATGCAGCAAGACAGCTTGTTGTACGTGAAAGAGGCGGAGATTATCTGTCAGCTGACGAAATCCCCGAATTACTTGATGAGGACATTCCTCAGCAGTTACTTGTAAGTGCGTTCAGAAGATATAAGAGGTGACAAAAGTGCAGAGAATTGGAGTATTTGTCTGCCATTGCGGAAGTAATATCGCCGCAACGGTTGACGTAAAAAGAGTAGCTGAAACACTTTTGCTTGAGCCCGGTGTTGTTCATGCTGAGGATTATCAGTATATGTGTTCAGAGGCAGGTCAGGCAAGAATCGCAGAGGCAATACACGAAAAAAATCTGACGGGTATAGTAGTATGCTCATGTTCGCCACGTATGCATGAGGCAACATTCAGAAAATGTGCAGAGCGTGCAGGGCTTAACCCGTACATGGTTGAAATTGCAAACATCCGTGAGCAGTGTTCATGGATACATAAGGATATTGAAGAAGCAACTGAAAAGGCTGTAATTTTAGGAAGAGCGGCAGTTGCAAAGGTAAACCTGAATGCTCCGCTTATGCCAGGAGAAAGCCGTGTTACAAAGCGTGCTCTTGTAATCGGCGGCGGTATTGCAGGTATTCAGACAGCGCTTGACATTGCAGACGCAGGCTATGAGGTTGATATTGTCGAAAAAACTCCGAGTATCGGCGGAAGAATGTCGCAGCTTGACAAGACCTTCCCTACCCTTGACTGTTCAGCTTGTATTCTTACACCTAAAATGGTAGAAGCAGCAGCTCATGAGAAAATCAATATCTATACATACAGCGAGGTTGAAAAGGTTACAGGCTTTGTCGGTGACTTTACAGTAGACATTCGCAAAAAAGCAAGAAGCGTTGACATGGACAAATGCACAGGCTGCGGAGTCTGTCAGGAAAAGTGTCCGTCAAAGAAAGCTCCGAGTGAATTTAACAGAGAGCTTAATACAAGAAGTGCAATCTATACACCTTTTGCACAGGCTATACCTAATGTTCCTGTTATTGACCGCGAGAACTGTATAAAATTCAAAACAGGTAAATGCGGACTTTGTGCAAAGGTATGTCAGGCAGGTGCTATAGATTACGAGCAGAAGGATGAAATTGTAACACAGAAATACGGAGCAATCGTTGTTGCTACAGGCTTCGATGTAATCAAGCTTGATAACTATGACGAATATGCTTATAATCAGAGCAAGGACGTTATAACATCACTTGAGCTTGAACGTATAATGAACGCAGCCGGCCCTACAAAGGGACATCTTGAGCGTTTATCAGATGGTAAAGCTCCAAAGGAAATCGTATTTATTCAGTGTGTGGGAAGCCGTTGCGATGACAGCAAGGGCAAGAGCTACTGCTCAAAGATTTGCTGTATGTATACTGCAAAGCACGCAATGCTTATAAGAGATAAATATCCTGATATAAACGTAACAGTATTTTATATTGACGTACGTACACCGGGTAAGAACTTTGATGAGTTCTACAGACGTGCCGTTGAAGAATACGGCGTAAATTACGTAAAAGGTCAGGTTGGTAAGGTTGCTCCGCTTCCTAACGGAAAGTTGCTTGTTCAGGGTTCTGATTTGCTTGATAACAAGCAGATATTAAAAGAAGCAGACATGGTAGTTCTTGCAGCCGCAATCGAGCCTGAACCGTCAGTAAGACAGATAGCTACAATGCTTACAGCAAGTATTGATACAAATAACTTCTTAACAGAAGCACATCCAAAGCTTCGTCCGGTTGAATCACCAACAGCAGGTGTATTCCTGTCAGGTGTTTGTCAGGGACCTAAGGATATCCCTGAAACCGTTGCACAGGCAGGTGCGGCAGCTGTTAAGGCTATAGGACTTCTTGCAAAGGATAAGCTTCTTACAAACCCATGTACAGCAAAAGCAGATACTTTACTTTGTAACGGCTGTTCAAACTGTGCAAAGGTATGTCCTTATGGAGCTATCACATATGAAGAAGTTGAAGTAAATGACCACGGAATCAGAGAAACCCGCAGAGTTGCAGTTGTGAATACAGCACTTTGTCAGGGATGCGGTGCTTGTACGGTTACTTGTCCGTCGGGTGCTATGGATTTACAGGGCTTCTCTAACAGACAGATTACAGCGGAGGTGGATGCGATATGTCGATAAACAATAGTGAATTCAGACCAAAAATCGTTGCATTTTGCTGTAACTGGTGCAGTTATGCAGGTGCAGACCTCGCAGGAAGCAGCAGACTTGCTTATCCTGCTGATGTAAAAATCATTCGTGTTCCCTGCTCATGCAGAGTAAATCCGATGTTTATATTAAGAGCATTTGAAAAAGGTGCTGACGGCGTTATCATGTGCGGATGTCATCCGGGCGACTGCCACTACAGCACAGGTAACTATTACGCAAGAAGACGTATGACATTACTATTTTCAATGCTTGATTATATCGGTGTAGAAAACGGACGTACCAGAGTTGAATGGGTATCAGCGGCAGAGGGTGTTAAGTTCTCACAGACTATGAATGAGTTCGTCGAAAAAATCCGTTCACTTGGAGAGAATGTCAGATTGGGGGATATAAGATGCAAGAATTAATCAACCGTGCAAAGGAATTAATGGATAACGGAACGGTAGTACGTGTTCTTGGCTGGAAAGCCGGAGATATGGCATACAATCCCGAGCCTGCATTCTTTGAAAACACAGCTGCACTTTCAGAGCTTGTATACAACGGCTTTTGCGGTGCAAATCTTAGCAAGTATATGATAGAAGCCTCAAAGAAAGAGGGTAAAACACTTGTATTCTTAAAGCCATGCGATACATACAGCTTTAATCAGCTTTTAGCGGAACACAGAATTGACCGCGACAAAGCATACATAATAGGCGTTGGCTGTAAGGGCAAGCTTGATATTGAAAAAATAAAGAGCATGGGCATAAAAGGTATAGAGAGCATTTCAGGTGCTGAAATGTCAGACAATACCGATACTCTTGAAATCAAAACAGTATATGGTGACAAATCATGTTCATACGCAGATGCAATGCTTGAAAGATGTCATGTCTGCAAGGGCAAGGAGCATATGATATATGATGAGATAATTGGAGAATCAAAGGATACAAAGGACGCTGAGCGTTTTGCTGAGGTCGAAAAAATCGAAGCAATGAGTCCTGAGGAAAAATTTGAATTTTTCCAGAAGGAGCTTAGTAAATGTATCAGATGTAATGCGTGCAGAAATGTATGTCCTGCGTGCAGCTGCCGTAAATGTATATTTGACAACAACAAATATGATGCTGACAGAAAAGCAAACACAACATCATTTGAAGAGAAAATGTTCCATATTATAAGAGCATTCCACGTTGCAGGCAGATGTACAGACTGCGGTGAATGCAGCAGAGTATGTCCTCAGGGAATACCACTGCATTTGTTTAACAGAAAGTTCATTAAAGATATAAACGAGTTTTACGGTGAATATCAGGCAGGCGAAGACATCGAGGCAAAAGGTCCTCTTACAGACTTCACCTTTGACGATATGGAGCCGTCAGAAAGGGGATAATGTCATGTATAAAATAGCAAAAGAAAATCTTTCGGCATTATTCCGTCTGATAACAGAAAATCAGGAGCTATATCTTCCTGTAAAAACAGCAGGTCAGGTAAACTTTGCTCCATGGAGTGAGGATGCTGAGGTTTCTCTTGAAACTTTAAAAACTGTTAAATCTCCAAAGGATGCATTCTTCCCTCAGAGCGAGAACCTTTATACCTGTAACAAGGAAAACAATAAAATTTCAATTACTCCTGAGGAGCTTCAAAGCCAGGATTTTGTAGTATTTGGCATGAAGGCGTGTGACGTAAAGGGTGTTGAGGTTCTTGACAGAGTATTTTTGTCAGAGCCTGTTGATACCTTCTATGCCGCAAGACGTGAGCATGGAACAATCGTTGCAATGGCTTGTCATGAGCCTGAGGAAAGCTGTTTCTGTAAGGTGTTCGGCATAGACTGCACAGACCCTGTTGCAGACGTAGCAGTATGGCTGATTGACAACGACTTATACTGGAAGCCTATTACCGATAAAGGTAATGCTTTAACAGAAGCTGTTAAGAGTCTGCTTACAGATACTGATGAAAAAGCAGTAGAAGCAGAACAGAAGGCAGTTAAGGAAATAGTCAAAAAGCTTCCGTATATGAATATATCACTTGATGGTTGGAACGGTGACGCACTTGCCGAAAAATTCGACTCAGAGCTTTGGGAAGAATTATATAAGCCATGTCTTGCGTGCGGAACGTGTACATTTGTATGTCCTACCTGCCAGTGTTATGATATAAAGGACTATGATACAGGTCACGGGGTTCAGCGTTACCGCTGTTGGGATTCATGTATGTATTCCGATTTCACAATGATGGCACACGGCAACAACCGTACAAGCCAGATGCAGAGATTCCGTCAGAGATTCATGCACAAGCTTGTATACTTCCCTGCCAACAACGACGGAATGTATTCCTGCGTAGGCTGCGGAAGATGTGTTGAAAAGTGTCCGTCAGCATTAAATATCGTAAAAGTAATAAAAGCATTTGAGAAGGGAGCGTCAAAATAATGAGTGAATGTACTTGTCATAAAAACTATACTCTTGATACGCTTATTCCAAAAGTAGGAGTTATAACAGATATTCGTCAGGAAACACCTGATGTAAAAACATTCAGAGTAAATGCTCTCGAAGGCGGAAAGCTGTTCGAGCATATGCCCGGTCAGTGTGCAATGCTTTGTGCTCCGGGTGTGAGCGAGGGTATGTTTTCAATAACCTCATCACCTACCAACAAGGAATATCAGGAATTCAGTATCAAAAAATGCGGTGTTCTTACAGATTATCTTCACAGTCTTAATGTGGGTGATGAAATAACAGTAAGAGGCCCTTACGGAAACAACTTCCCCGTTGAAACTGAATTAAAGGGAAAGAATTTGCTGTTTATAGCCGGCGGTATCGGACTTGCTCCGCTTCGTTCTGTTATAAACTATGTAATAGATAACCGTGAAAACTACGGTACAGTTGATATTCTGTACGGTTCACGTTCAGCAGACGACCTTGTTCAGCTGAAGGAAATTCAGGAGGTATGGTCAAAGACTGAAGGCGTTAATGTATATCTTACAATCGACCGTGAGCAGGAGGGCTGGACGGGTAACGTCGGATTTGTTCCTGCATATTTAAAGGAGCTTAATTTCAGCAATGACAAAACAGCTCTTGTGTGCGGACCTCCTATCATGATTAAGTTCGTACTTGCGGCTCTTGAGGAAATGGGCTTTTCAAAGGAGCAGATTTACACAACACTTGAGCTTCGCATGAAGTGTGGTGTAGGTAAATGCGGACGTTGCAATATCGGTTCAAAATATGTATGTAAGGACGGGCCGGTATTCAGATTTGATGAAATTGAAGAACTCCCCGACGAATACTAATAGAAAGGAATATATACAAAATGGAAAACATGGTAAATGTTTATTTCTTCGGTAAGCACTACAGCGTTCCTGCTGATTTAACCATAATGACAGCTATGGAATACGCAGGCTATACTCTAAAAAGAGGCTGCGGCTGCCGT
>JAZSPM010000161.1:0-13991 GCA_045537455.1 Candidatus Ornithomonoglobus sp.
AAGGTAAAGAATTATCATACGTCTGATGACGAAGCAAATAAGCGAATTGTGGAACTCGAACGTGAGATTGCCGAACTGCGTAAAGCAAATGAGATTTTAAAGGATGCACTCGGTTTTTTCGCAAAAGACCGGAAGAAGTAAAAACAAGCGAACGTCATCTGTTCGTCAATGAATTTCGCCACAAGTACGGAGCGAAAACAATATGCCAAGTCCTGAAAATCAGTGAATCTGGTTACTATCGCTGGCTTAGAAATCAGGGTAAGCCCGGTGCAAGACACCTTCTTCTGGTCAAAATACAAGGTATATTATCAGAGCATCCCGACAACAAGAATTACGGTGTCAGAAGGATGCAGATAGCTCTTGCACAGCGTGGCATTCATGTCAGCCTCAGAACAGTTTATCGCACTATGAGTGAAGCTGGACTTATTCACAGACATCGTAGGCCTCATGGAATTACAAAGGCTGACACAGCTACTCAGGATAAAGAAAACCTGATAAAACGAAATTTCACTGCGGATGCACCGCTTAAAAAGCTCCTGACTGATATTACTGAAGTTCAGTGTGCTGACGGCAAGCTCTATGTATCTCCAATTCTCGACTGTTTCAATGGCGAAATTGTTGCTCTTGAAATGCGCGATAATATGAAGAAAGAGCTTTGTATAGATACCATTAAGCAACTCCGTGAGAAGTATGGGAGGCTCGAAGGAGCAATCCTTCACAGCGACAGAGGCTGTCAGTATACAAGCTATGCTTTCCGCAGTGAACTGGTAACAGCTGGTCTTATTCAAAGTCTCAGTGGTACTGCTCACTGCTATGACAACGCTCGTATGGAGAGCTTTTTTGCTACACTGAAAAAAGAAAAGCTGTATCAGATTCCGACATACAAGATGAAACGCGAAGAGGTCAAGACTATCATTTTCAGATATATCTTCGGTTACTACAACACACAAAGGATTAACAGCTTCAATGAAGGCGGTCTCCCACCTGTGGCATTAAGAAATTCAAGGCAACTCGCTCATCACGTTGCCTGATACATGCCTATCTTAGTTTTTGGGTATTTTCTGACTGCACATTTCTTGACAATTCCATTCTTTTAAACGCATAACATCCCTTCGTTAGAATTAAAGTGATGATATTCGTACAAATAGATTTCATTTTCAGCCGTCAGATTTTCAACGGAAACTGCATACAATTCACCTGAACCGAAAAACACAGCATTAACACTTAATATAGTAAAACAGCATATAAATGTACCAAAAGCAATTAATGAACTAATAACCACTTGCGCTACTCTTTTTAATTTGCCTTTTTTGATTATTTCAATAATAAACAAGCAAGATATAGAAAATATCATTCCATATATGGGATACAATAATGAGAAACCTCTTATTAAGTATTTTTGAGTTATTATCAATGCAACTATCCAGATTATTATGGATAAAATAAGTGTGCAGATGAAAAAGGTTCTAATCTTTTTTAACATTACATTTCCTTTCTGCTACATAATAGCAATTAAATTAATTATGCAAGTAGAATAAGTTGCATTTCAACATTGATTTTTTATCGATATATTTAAAAAATGAAAGTCACTTATTATTATTTGATTTGTAAATGCTATACACGCCATTCTATGATATTCTTCATTAAAAACCATTGAACAAACAAATAAATATCATCAGTAATATAATATAATTTTTGCGTACGGAAATCCGCATAAAACTTGCCACTTTCAGATAAATATATTACATAACAAGAATAACCATTCAATCGACAAATTGGTGCTATCTTTTCCCTAACGTTCTTAAAACGAGTTTGATCCTCTTTAAGAAATCTTATTTGAGACTTTATATCTCCTATTATTACTCGCTGGTATTGTTTCCATTTGGTGTAAAATCAATCCTTATAATATCCCTGAGGCACAATTTCATAAAAAGTTTTTACTGTAGGGAACACATCAATTTCACACTCTCGATATTCTTCAATAATATCTGTTATATTCTGCTTTTTATTTTCACCCCAACCATGTCTTTTTAGTGTATCGAATATTTTGTTACATCTAATAGGTTCAACAACGATTTCATTACTAAATATTCTATTAATAATATTTAAATAATTATTGCCAAGATAAGTTCCATCATCAAGAAAAAAACGATTTGATTCTGTTATATAAATAAATCTTCTGTACGCTGTTTTTAAACATATTTCTGCTACCGGTAGACATGCCTCGTTTTGTTCAGATGATATTTTATTCATAACTCGTTCTAGACTTATCCCGTTAAGACTTACTTTAGTATGTCCAATTCTAGCATAAGTGAACCAATAAACCACATCTATTTCACGCCAGTATAAATAACCGTAATTTTCAGAAAAAAAGCGTCTTGCCGCTTCAAAGAATTGTACATTATTATTGTTTGCAAATTTTTGTACCCTATCCACTAAACAACTATAAGCTTCTTCATAAAACGATTCTTTTAATAATGAATCGTCTATTCTGATATTACACATGTAATTCTTCCTCTCAAATGATTGGTGATTTTACCTCTTTTTGTAAATAACAAGTTCAGGGTTTATTCCGTTTTCTTCGTAGGTGCAGACAGTTTGTTGACAATACCTTGCAATTGATTTGTTTTGTTATATCTGATATAGAATTGGTACCCTTTTTTAAATTATTGAATTTTTCTATAAATACAAAGGGATCTTGGATAATAATATTATATCACGAAATCTTACATTTTTCAATAATATCTATTCATTTTATTTCATAAATTTATGTTCCTCCAAGTCCATTTACAAGAGCATTTGTAGTTCCCTCACCACCGTCGGCAAGAAGGTATAACCTGCGGTTTACAATACCGTTGCACTTCTATCTAATCGCAATGATTTCCCAGCAATATTTCATCAGAAAATACATTTTATTGGCTATTTATTACTTTTCTTTTCCATTTCATAAACAATATCTGCTTCACGAGCAACATCTGGAGAATGTGTAACTATGATAACACATTTCCCCTCGTCGGCAAGACAACGAAAAATATTCATAATCTCATTCTGTGTATCACTATCAAGATTTCCTGTTGGCTCATCTGCAAGAATAATGCTTGGATCATATGATAATGCTCTCGCAATTGCAACTCGCTGCTGCTGACCGCCTGAAAGCTGAAGAATACGTCTGTCTATATCTGCTTCGTCAATATCAACTTTTTTCAGAAGCTCTGCGGCATATTTTTTCTTATCAAGAATTTTTTTAGCAGAAATATCCATAGACAACACAACATTTTCCCTTGCTGTCAGATGTGTAAGCAGATTGAAATTCTGGAAGATTACACCTACTTCTGTACTGCGGAATTTGTATTTGTCAATTTTTGAAACATCATTGCCTTTCAGCAGGATCTGACCCTCAGTAGGAGATGCCAGACTTGAAAGCACTGAAAGTAAAGTAGTTTTTCCTGCACCTGATTTCCCGACAATTGCATAAATTTTTCCGCCTTCAAAGGTGTAATTAACATCCTTAAGAACATATTTTTTCTTATCGTAGCTGTATGAAATGTTTTTTAATTCAAGAATATTCATGTTGCATAACCTCCTTATGAACGACTTGACAAGATTTTCAGCGGTTCATATCTCATAATTGTAATTAATGCTGCAAGACTTGAAACAATTGTCAGAAGAATTCCTACAATCACAAGCTGAATAACTACGGTAAGATCAGTTGCTGATGATACAGAATCAATATAGTTCATCTGATTCATAGGCTGGAAATTTGCAAAGTTTCCACCTCTGTTAAAGTTGGGCCTTTCTCCTCTTCCAGGCATTCCACCCATGCCGAAATTCATAGCTACCTCTTCCTCAGCTTGCTGAACCTCCTCAATTTGCGACTGAAGAAGTGAATTTGTAACAGGTACTGATACTGATGCACCAATTCCGGTGCCAATGATGATAGCTGTAAATGTAATAATAAAAAGTTCACAGACAAATTGCATTGCAACCTTTGATTTCTTCATTCCTATTGCTGTGAGAACACCAACTTCATATTTTCTTTCTCTGAGGTTAAAGATGTTCAAAACAACAAGAATAATTCCTCCGATTGCGAGAACAATTACAAAGAACCAACCTGTCATTGTACTTAAAGTTTCAAGGGGAGAAACACTTTCTTCATATGATGCAATATCAGCTGACGTGATAGTATAATTTTCCGGAAGTCCTTTTGCTACAGCTGCTTCTTCAAATGCATAATAATTCTGTGCAGATGCAAGAATGTATGTAAAGTTTGTTTCAGCTGTGAGTACAGCGGAGGTAGTCTCATCCTCGTCCGATACATTGTCAACTTTTGCGGAATTGTTCAGGATATTCTGCAATGCTGTTGCATTCATGTAAATATTATTTGCGGGATCCATAAACATAAATCTGCTGTTTCCTGCATCCGATGCAGAATTGGTGTAAATTCCCGAAACAGTTACATCGTATGTTTCATCAGCACAATCGGGATTGACAAGTGTAATGACATCACCTACCGCAAGATTATTATACATTGCAAGTTCGTCGCTAATAATACACTCTGCAGTTTCTGATGTTTCCTCAAACATCTCACCCTCTGTAACAGAATAAGTGCCGTCATTGCCAAACATAGAAAGCATAGCATCATAGCCGGAATATCCGATTACCGAAAAATCTCCTCTCGCCATCATCATACCTCTGCCGCCACCCATCATTCCACCTCGGCCGCCACCAAATGAATTTTCGAATTCTCCGGTTGTTTCAGTCTCATCTGTTCCATAAGGTAGAATATCTCCAGATGCGTTGAATGAAGATGTAAGCGAATAGTAGTATGTATCATTTTTACCAAGAAACTCTGTATAATTCATATAGTCGTCAATTGAAAGGGTTGCACCCATCAGCGAATTAAAGTCAAACTGTCCTCTGTCAAATTCCATCCTTCCTCCATTCATACCACCTTGCTGTTCTCTCATGTTCTCCTGCATTTGTGACATCATAGCTGTGCGGTCGAATGTGAGCTGTGCAGTAACGGAAAGTGAGGCAAGGGTTTCTTCCTTTGCCTTCTTTGCAGCTTCTCTGATTGACAGCGATACACACGCTGCAATTGCTATAACAAGGGCTATTATTATCATGAGCAGATTTCTTCCCTTATTTCTTATAATGCTTTTCCAAGCGTTTTTGATAATGTACATATGGTACCTCCTGTGATTTTCTTCGTTTTTCATTATAACTCTTCTGCCTAAATCAAAGCTAAATCCAATCTGAAAAATATGTGAAAATTTAGTTAGAATTAAGGAATATGTGATAAAATATGTTATAATGTATACGAAGGAGTGTGATATTATGCGAATACTTATTGCCGAAGATGAAACGGATATTTCTGATGTGCTTGTCGCTATTATGCAAAAAAACAATTATTGTGCCGATTCAGTCAATAACGGGATTGATGCACTTGCTTATTCAATGAGTGGAAACTATGATGCACTGATACTTGATATCATGATGCCTGGAATGGATGGAATTGAGGTTCTGGCAGAGTTAAGAAAGAAAGGAAACACTATTCCTGTTCTGCTTCTGACTGCCAAAAGTGAACTGACTGACATTGTTTATGGTCTTGATAATGGTGCGGATGATTACCTTCCAAAGCCCTTTGCTATTACAGAGCTTATGGCAAGAGTGCGTGCAATGCTCAGACGAAGAAGTGATTATCAACCCGATGTAATTTCGATTAATGACGTAATCTTGAATAAGTCTACTATGGAGCTTGAATACAAACTGAAAAAGACAAGACTTGTGGCAAGAGAGTTTCAGGTTTTGGAAATTCTTATGGACAATGTGAAAAGAATTATTACTACCGATTATCTTATGGAGCATATCTGGGGCTGGGACAGTAATGTTGATGTCAGTATTGTATGGGTAACGATTTCGGCAATCCGAAAAAAAATTGCTGAAATTGAAGCTCCTGTTTCAATCAGAACTATTCGTGGCGTGGGCTATGCAATGGAGGAAACGGAATGATTGAAAAGCTACGAAAGAAATTCATTCTCGTTACAATGATTGCTGTTATTTCTGTCTTTGCGGTTATTATTTTCGGTATCAACGGACTGTTTTTCTACCATACTGTCAATAACCTTAATTCCATTACAAAGGCAATTGTAAATTCCGATGGTCACCTCAGACACCCACCAAACGAAGGTGTTCGTAACAAATTTAATAATACTGAATTTTGGAATGAGAATATTCCCGAACGATTTAAAATTGGTCCATTCAAAAACAAGGAAATGCCATTTGCCACAAGATATTTCTTTGCTGTGCTTGATAATGAAATGAATATCCTTGAACTGAATACTGACAACATTGCTTCTGTTGATACAAATGAGGCTGAAACCATTATAAATGATATAATTGAAAAAGGAAATGAAACTGGCTGGAAAAGCATACGGAGATACAGATTATCTGAAATTGAAAAAGGCTATATGATCGTTGTCCTTGATGCAGAAAATCAGGTGAAAATGTTATTTTCGCTTCTTGGAATAACGCTTTTAGTGAGTGTAGTTTCAATTACAATCTTGTTTATTCTCATAAGACTTGCTTCAAAAAAAGTAATACGACCGATCGCAGAAAGCTATGAAAAGCAGAGACAATTTATTACTAACGCAGGACACGAACTGAAAACACCTCTTACAGCTGTTTCTGCCAATATGGAAATGATAAAGATGACCTCAGGAGAAACAAAATGGACTGATGCAGTTGACCGCCAGACAGATAAAATGACTAAGTTGATTAACCAGCTTATCAGGCTTTCTAAAATGGACGAGGAAGTAATATCTCATGAATTTTCTGATTTTTCATTAAGTGAGGCTGTTTTCGATACAGTTGAGGCTTTCAGAAGTGTTGCTGAGAATAAAAAAATAAAGATAAAAATGAATATTCAGCCTGATATTCATATCACACATAATGAAGCTGATATTCGTCAGCTTACCTCTATACTGGTAGACAATGCTATGAAATACTGCGATATAAGAGGAGAAACTATCATTTCGCTGCATAATCAGAATCATTCTTTTGGAAAAAATAAAGCCATCTTGACAATTCAAAATGACTTTAAAGAAATTGAGCATTTTGAGCCTGATAAAGTTTTTGACAGATTTTATCGAGGTGACAAAGCACATATTCCAAACGGTAGCTTCGGTCTCGGACTTTCGATTGCAAAAAGCATTGCGGATTCTTACGGAATCAAGTTGAATGCTGAAAAAAACAGCACAGTGGTTAAATTTACAGTTTCTATATGACAATATCCCAAATCCGCAAAACTCAAACCAACATAACGCCAACAGCAAAGAATTAAGGGCATCTCTAAAAACCCGTTTGATTAAAGAAAAAACAGATAGGTATGGCAGCCGCAAGGAAACCTTCCGCAGGCGTGCTGCCGCACTCCAAGGGAGGTTGACGAAGCAGTTGATATGCATAGCTGCTTTTTCTCAAAAGGGGTTTTTAGAGATGCCCTTAAAGGAAATGAATAAAAATGGCTGCAAAAACGGAGCCAAAATGAGATATTTCTGAAAAAATGGTATGACGAACACACTGTCAGGAGCAAACAAAAATCGCTTATGACAGAGCAGTAAATATTCTGATAAATGTATTAGCCCAAGGACTGCTTCGTTCGAGTGAAAGAACCATTCTTCTTGCGTGAACAGTCATATGTCTTGCAATCAGCATCAGACGTTCAATTACGGTTTATACCATATTTTACGTGATTTTTAAAGCCTTCTGGGTGATTTTATTTTGCGGAATAAGGTATTAGACAAAATATAATAACCTTATACAAACAATGATTGACTTTTAAAAGAAAACGATGTATAATATTATAAAATGAATAGTTTGATATGAGAAAACTGTTTGATAAGAATTTGAGAAAGGACGTGATTTTTTATGAAATTAGAAAATGCAGAATTGAAACATATTGAAAAAATCACGGCTATATCAAAGGCTGCGTTTGATAGCGATATTGATGTTGGTGCTTCCGAAACAGGTGGACCTCCTGATTACGATTCTATTGCATGGCACATCCAGATGCAAAATGAAGGACATTTGCTACAGGCAGTCAAAGATGGAGAAATCGTTGGTGGCGCAGTTCTATTTGTGGACAAAGACGGTGAAACATTATACATTGGTAGAATATTTATAGACCCAATTCACTATCGTAAGGGGTATGGTCTTACCTTAATGAAAATGGTGGAAACCTACTATCCTGGTATCAAGAAAATCAAACTTGATACACCGCTTAGGAATGTAAGAACGAATGCTTTTTATACAAAGCTGGGTTATTGTGAAGTGAAACGGGATGAAGAGTTTGCTTACTACCAAAAAGAATTAGATTGTTAAATTCCAATTTACACAACCGAATATCACCAACATCCGCCCGTTGTTCACTCCACAGGCGGTATATTATATATAAACGGTTTGGGGAATTTCAACGGAATCTTGCAATAAAAAAGTAGATGTGTTATAATTGATATAGCTATGATAGAAAAATAGTAATTTTGGAGGAAAAAATATGCCACAGAATGTAATGATTACGGGAGCAGGAAAGGCTGTAGGACTTGGCTTTAATATGGTTCTTCGTTATCTTGAAGCAGGTGATAACGTAGTTGCCACAATAAGAAAACCCTGTGCAGAACTTGAAGAACTGCAAACAGAGTACGGCGACAAGCTGACGGTTCTTACTATGGATATAGGAAGTACGGAATCAGTACAGGCAGCAGCGGAGGAGCTTACAAAAAAGCTTTCACACCTTGATTTGTTGATAAATAATGCAGTATCAGTATCTCCTGTCTGTGACAAGGGATTTTTCGATGCAAATCTTGATTATATCGCAAGAACAGTTGATATTACTGCAGTAGGAGCAATGCGAGTTATAAAAGCCTTTTATCCATTGCTTAAAAAGAGCGAAATGACAGCGTTGATTATGAATATATCATCAGAGGCGGGCAGTATTTCAAAGTGTTATCGCACAAATCTCATAGATTATGGAATGGCGAAAGCTGCGTTGAATATGGCAACTATGAATCTTGTTAATACTTTTAAGGATGATAAATCAATAAATATTTTCTGCGTTCATCCCGGTTGGATTCGTACCGACGGAAAGCCTGATAATCCTGCTCCATTGTCCTCGTATGAGGCAGCTGAAATACTGCGAGTACTGTTTGAGAAGAAACGTAACGATTTTGACGGACATAGATTTATTACTAATCTTGATGAGGATTATCCGTTTTGAGGTGATTTGTGCTTATATCAGAGCGTATAAAAAAGGAGAAGTAATGGAAACAACAGATAATGATTTGAAAAAATGCATCGTTTTATTCAGAAATTTCTATCTCCACTATATTGATTGAAAGAGATTGGAGCAATTAAAACTGTTGGAGAAACGATAATGGCTGTGATTGAAATGCATTTAGGACATAAATGAACGTAAGAGAAACCACTGATGGAGAAAATCTGTCGGTGGTTTTTGTTTAAAATTCTAAAAAAATGTATAAATAGTCCACTAACTGTTGACGATTCTTGAGTTTTATTGTTTAATATAGAAAAGATTGGTAAAATTATGCCATAAATGTTGAAGGGAGATGGTTATTATCGCCAGAGGAGCAAGAAACCGTCCGACAAAAGAGATGGTGATTCAATTAGTTTCGAAGCGGTATATAGAGAATGGTTTTACCGCAACAGATACAAAAAATATTGCCAGAGAGCTTGGCATCAGCACGGGAAACATAAATTTCCATTATCCTACAAAGGAACATCTGCTTACTGAGTTCGTTAAGGAACTGTGTGACTTCCAATGGAGGTTATTCGACCTGTTGGAGAATGAGGACAAGTCACTGTTATTGGCGTTGTGTATCGAGTTTGCTACAATGGCGGCTGCAGCAGAGAAAAATGGAGCCTTTTCAGTTGATTTGCAGGCAGGGCAAAAATAGGCGTTCAGATACACGAAAGTATACCAAAAGAAAACGGCATCAAAAAAGTCGCATATTTTTGCCTTAGGGTGGCAAAGTGTTTGATGCTAAATGCAACTTTTTCGTCAAGAAAATAACAATCATTTTCTATTGCTTTAAGGACATAAAAAACACCTCCGCAGCCTGCATTTTCAGCAAGCTACGGAGGTAAAATTTACGCTTCAATTTCTGTTTTATCAAGAAAAGTAAAAACCATTCTATCGTCAGTAGAAATGGTTACTTTATCAACGCTCCATATCAACACCACATCAAGAAAAAGTATTTTTGTATCTAGTATAAACGTTTTTAAATAACTTTACAAATCATTCCAAATATGCTATAATATATCTATAAGATATTCAGTAACATTTGGAGGATAAAAAATGCCTAAAGCAAGAACTGTTCTTAAACTTTCATCTGATGAAAAAAACTATCTTGAAGAACTAATAAAGAAACCAACTATTGAAGTAAGGGTATATAAAAGAGCAAGAATTTTACTTATGAAATCAGAGGGATTATCATATGAGAATATCGAGAACAAGCTCGATTTAACAAGACCAAGTATAAGACTCTGTATAGATAAATATCTTGAAGGCGGAATAAACAATGCACTTGAAGATAAGTCAGGAAGAGGCGTTAAAGCAGAAATATTTGAAGATGCAAAGCTTTGGGTTGTGAATATTGCTTGCCAGAAACCAAAGGATTTTGGATATTCAGCTGAATTATGGTATCCTGCTCTGCTCACCAGATATGTTAATGAAGTTGCAGAATCAGAAGGTTATTCAAGAATGTCAACAGCTTCAGTAAGTACCATTAGAAAGATATTAAGAGAAGCAAACTTAAATCCTCATAAGGTAACTTATTACTGTGAAAAAAGAGATCCTGATTTCGATAAGAAAATGCATGATGTACTTGTAATCTATAAACAGCTTGAACTCAGATTTGATGATGAAGGAAATTACATTCCATATGAATCTGATGAAGAAGTAATACATACCATTTCGTATGATGAAAAACCTGGAATTCAGGCAATTGCATGTACATCAGATGACAGAGCACCAATTCCTGGAGCAGATAAAATCTCTACTGTTCAGAGAGATTATGAATACAAAAGACTTGGTACACTTTCATTACTTGCAGGAATTGATTTATTAAGCGGCGAGTCTATTCCATATATTAGCGAAACACATAAAAGCAGTGATTTTGTTTGCTTTCTTAAAAAGCTTGATGAAAAGTATCCTAACGGTGATAAAATTCGTTTAATACTTGATAATCACTCTGCACATACATCAAGAGAAACACAGGAATATCTTAATTCTATACCTGGAAGATTTGAATTTGTATTTACACCAACTCATGGTTCGTGGCTCAATATGATTGAAGGATTCTTTAGCAAGATGACAAGACAAATGCTTACAGGTATCCGCGTAGAATCTAAAGATGAACTTAAAGAAAGAATTTATCAATACTTCGACGAAATCAATGCTATCCCTGTTCCATATAAGTGGAAATACAAGATGGAAACAATCAATCTCGATGAGGAAAATATTGATGACATTGTTTATGAAGTAGTAAATACAAAAGCAGCATCTTCTGAAAATCAAGGTAAACGTGCTCCTGCTCCTCACAAAAGGAAGTCGAAAAATGATACTGATTCAGTTGTATCAGATGATGCAATTGTAAAGTAAAGTTATTTAAAAACGCTTATACTAGGTACCAGAAACAGCACATGCATAAATCTAAAAGTTCATCATCATCGAGTATCCTCTGATGATGATGAACTTAAAAATACTTTTTATTTGATTGTATAGCTTAATTCATCGACAACAAGTACATTTGCATTTTCCTTAATATAGTCTGTATCCCAATCTTCAGCTTCACTAAGCATCTGATTTGATGCATCATCAAGTTTTACATCAAACGTAAAATTGTTAATTTTAATATTCTCAAGTATATCAGACTGAATTTCTTCTGCTTCTTCCAAATCGAAGAAAGTTTCTTCCTTATGTGCTTCTATTGCCTTCGCACCATTTTCTATATCGAATTGGATTTCAACTGAACCAATGTATGATGTAAATAAGTAATTGTCATTAAATCCGATATAACCAATTCTTACATCATGTTCTTCAACTAATTCTTTAACAGTTTTGCCGTTTAATGACTCAATCATAGAAGTTATAGTATCATCTGTATAGTCTTTATTTGAAACATTTATGGTTATCGAATCACCTATGCTATAATATCCGTTAATCTCATATCCGTTGTCAACTAATTCTGTAAGAGTTTTTCCTGACATTTCTTCAATTACAGTTTTATCACTTGTATTTTCTAATATCAAGTCTTCCAAATCGATTGAAGCTTCGTTCAAAAACTCTTCAATAGATATTTCCTCTTTTTCATCAGCTTCTGTTGCAACCTCAGACGTGGCTTCGGTTGTAGATTCAGATGTGGCTTCTGTTGTAGCCTCAGTTGTTACAGTTGATTCTGATGATTCGTCGATTTTACTGTTTTCTGCTTTCTCAGAACATCCAACTGCGGATGTAAGCATACAACAAATCATAAATGCTGTTAATAAATTCTTTTTCATTTTTATACCCCTTTATATCATGTTTTGTTCAACGAATTAATTCGTTGATTTATTTATTATACAATAGAAAATACATATAGTCAATACTATTTAAAAAAATTCACTTCTTGCATAAAAACGTTTACAATATATTATAATTACTATAATATGTTGCTAATTATGACATGTATATATTTATGGCAACAATTTTCAGTTGCCAAAGAAAAATGTGATATAATAAAAATACAGACAAATGACACTGGCAGAAATAAATGATTTGTAGTATATATTATTTACGGATTTCCTGTGGATATTAAAAGAATGTTGTCAATATACCTATTTATTAAGTATTACTATTGACTTTTGGTAAAACATCTGATATAATCAATAATGTGAATTAATAAATAAAAATATGTAAAAATATAAGAGGTTTAAGCATGAGTAAAAAGAAAATAACAGCAATAGTAATATCAATAATATTTATTATCAGCGGAATTATTCCACTTACTATTGGTATCATCAGAAAAAACAACAGCCAGGCGGAGAATCTGCCTGTACTTGACCAGTTCAATATCTCTGAGGGGGATGTCGGAAAAGAATTCAGGGGGACTTTAGCAGCAATGCCATTTTCCACAGAACAAACCGACAAAGGCTCATTGTATCTTATGTGTTATGAAGAATATGAAAACGACGAAATCATTGGATATGTATTTATAGGCTTTGATGTGCCTGATTCCTCGGAATTTGCTTTCAATACTGCTTTAAACAAAGATGTTTTTGACGATTCGGATTTCTGCGGAACTTTGATGAAATGCGATGCTGAACTGACTGAAAAATTCAATAAGACAATAGCGGATTATTTTCATAATGAAATTGCTCCTGTTTATGAAAAACTTGAAATGAACATATCTGAAGAACAGCTGAATGAAGAAATAAAAGCAAGTCAGAATGCGATTTCCCCCTATTACATAAAAGTGGGAGCTATACGAAACGGCAAATTACTTATAGCTGTCGGAAGCACTCTTTTAGCGGTTGGAGCAATTATTCTGCTTACGGCACTTTTCAGAAAAAAATTCCTGATTGCTTTTTTTACAGCTATTCTGCTTGGAATTATTATTCTGATTATCTCCATAAGTGGAAAAATTAAGACTATCTCTTCAACTGCAAAGATTGACGACGGTTTGTATAAAATGACTTGTAAATACGACTGCAAAATTGATAAACTCATTGAGGCAGATATTGATACAATTGAAGATTATATAAACTGGGTTATCAAGGAAGTAGCTTACGGTCTGCCAATTGAAGTTGATCCCGATAACTTCGGCTGTGCGGCGTTTACTGCGGCATCTCCTGACGGACAGCACCTTTTCGGACGTAATTACGATTACGATGAAACTGATACCCTTGTTATTTATACAGATCCTAAAAATGGCTACGCT
>JAZSPM010000123.1:0-2069 GCA_045537455.1 Candidatus Ornithomonoglobus sp.
TGAGAGAGAAGCTGGCAGCGAGTGCTGAAAGTTGAAGCCCTTCTTCGTTCCGCTACGCTCCACTCCAAAGGGCTTCAACTTTCAATATACCTTTTCTCTTGGAATTTTTTTGTTTTGGGTCATATCTATTGACAACGCAGAGTTAAATATAAAAAATATCTCAAAACCCCTTGACAAAACTAAAATTCTTTGATATAATATTATTGTTGCTTACGACAAATACTTTTAGGGGTATAGCTCAGTTGGTAGAGCAGCGGTCTCCAAAACCGCGTGCCGAGGGTTCAAGTCCTTCTGCCCCTGCCAAGCGATAGAAAAGCATTAAGTGAAAGCTTAATGCTTTTCTTCTAAAGAAACACCTGAACAAATGTAAACCGCAATTTACACTTGTTCAGACAATTCTGAAAAGAAGAAAAGTCTGATTTATATTCAGATGTCAACATCGTGTAGTTTGTGTGGACACACAGCTCTTTGGAACTGGGTGCATTAATCACTTGCTACGGCTCGTGAAACCTTATCTACAAACAACGAATTGATTCGGCATTGCCGAACAGGTTCACTTGATTGCACGTTCCCTCGACTTATTCAGTAGGAGGTATGGGTGATTAATCACGATGCATCAAATCTATATTCAGTTGTCAAGTTTCAATTTGTATTTACTGTAAAAAGAATCAAGTCCCTCGGGCAAATGAACTACGACCGAAGGACTTGACAAAATCTATTGAATGTGCTATAATTACAATAATGTTGCTGTTACAGCACACAAATAGCATTCTCACTAAGTCATTCAGATGTTTGCTCATCCGTCTGATTACGAAGCATAGTTTGTTTGGCGACAAAGTATGCTTTGTGGGGGTGCTTTAATTTTTACTATTATATTATATCACAAAATTATAGATATGTCAATAGTTTTTTAAAAAATAAATTCATATTTTTACTACGGAGCATCATACAATGCTCCGTAGTTTTGTTTTTGTGTTGTTAAACTATTTCACTTAACAGAAAAACAACAGCAAGCAACGCAAGTACTGATTCTGCACTTGCATAATGCTTTATAAGAAATTTATACACTATAAAATCGATAGCCAAATCGATAGCTGCTATTATAAAATAAACGATAATAGTCATAATCCTGCTCTCCTTTCTATAATATTCTCCCATTTTGGGCAGGAGTTCCCTTTAACCTCCTTTCTTGCTTCTATAAATATAGTATTACCTGTTCTGTAAAAAACGTTTGTGAAGCCATTTTATAATAAAAAACCGCCCTTGAAATAGGACGGTTTTTGTCATTTAATCACGATACACATATTCTGTTTTAGTTTTCGGTGTAAATATACACATTACAATAATTGCGATAACAAATATTACCGCCATAAAAATTTTAAAAATCAAAACACCGCTAAGTATAGCAAGAAATGCTGCGACTACTGCTAGAGTAAAATTCCCCACTATTACCAACGGGAAACGTATGATTAATCCCCATATCCCGCCATTAATTACTGTTTTAACAGCGATTTTCACAAGACTAACAGATACCAGAATCACAGTTATCGGTAACCAAAATCTTTTAAATGATTCCAGAGTTTGAGGATAGATACTATCTTCATACAGAAGATACTGCAACAGCAAGTGAACAGACATATATAATCCCACAAACAAAGCAGGATATAATGCCGACAACATTCTTGACCAGGGCTTGAGTTTTTCTTCAAAAAAGTCAGGTACTTTTTTACTGCTAAGCGGCAAATCATAGAAAAATACGTGTAATGGATATGAAAATACCGTATAAAAAATCATAGCTAATATTCCAAGAATTATCATCATTATCCCGTCCCTCAAATTCGCAAACTTCATCATAGTATCAATTACAGCATTTATCGCTTCATTGTCGGTTATGCGAATTTTGAGCCTTGGTGCAACATCTCTCACACTAGGGCACCTCTAATAACCCCATAAAAAACAAAAATCAATGGGTACAGAAAAAACAAGAGCCGCTAAATCAGTAAAAATGCTGAAATAGCGGCATATATGTATGGTTATTCGCTGTATTTTTGCCGTATTATCGGCAAAAG
>JAZSPM010000226.1:0-13307 GCA_045537455.1 Candidatus Ornithomonoglobus sp.
CTTTTGCCGATAATACGGCAAAAATACAGCGAATAACCATACATATATGCCGCTATTTCAGCATTTTTACTGATTTAGCGGCTCTTGTTTTTTCTGTACCCATTGATTTTTGTTTTTTATGGGGTTATTAGAGGTGCCCTAAAGTATTCAACAAGTCCATATCTGCTTCAGCACGCAGAAAATCCTGTAAACTGGTATATGTGGAGTGACGAAGCATTTGAAACAGCAAAAAAGGGAAATAAGCCAATTTTTTTGAGTATCGGCTACAGCACTTGTCATTGGTGTCATGTAATGGCACATGAAAGCTTTGGGGACGAGAAAACGGCGGAAATCCTCAATAAATACTTTGTGTCTATCAAGGTTGACCGTGAGGAGCGTCCCGACATTGACAGCGTATATATGGCGGTATGTCAGGCGTTCACGGGCAGCGGTGGTTGGCCTACAAGTATTTTTTTGACATGGGATAAAAAGCCGTTTTTCGCAGGGACATATTTTCCTGTCCGTTCACAATATGGTATGCCCGGGTTTTCGGATTTGCTTATGACAATTGCGGGACAATGGGAGAAAAATCAAGATAAATTGCTTGAATCAGCAGATGAAATTATGGCACATCTGAAAAGGGAAAATTTCAAGAATATGAAGCATAATTCAGAAAATATAATTGAAGAAGCAGTAAAGCAATTTAAACATATCTACGACAGCATATATGGCGGCTTCGGACGTGCACCGAAATTCCCTACACCGCATAATCTGCTTTTTCTGATGATGTATTCTAAAATAAGCAATGATACTCTTTCAATGAAAATGGTTGAAAAAACGCTGCTTCAAATAAGAAAAGGCGGTATATTTGACCATATAGGAGGCGGTTTTTCGAGATATCCTACAGACAAGTATTTCCTTGCACCCCATTTTGAGAAAATGCTATACGACAATGCTCTCCTCATTATAGCGTATTCTGCGGCTTACAGTATAACGAAAACACTTATATATCTTAAAACTGCCGAGAAAACAGCCGACTATGTACTGTGTGAAATGACTTCGCAGGACGGTGGATTTTATAGTGCACAGGATGCAGATAGCGAGGGCGTTGAAGAAAAATTCTATACCTTTTTGCTTGATGAAATTCTGAATGTATTAGGTGAATCGGGACAGCGTTTTGCAGAGGTTTTTGACATCACAGCAAATGGCAATTTTGAGGGCGTTAATATACCTAATCTGCTGAAAAGTAATGATTTAGAATCATATTTTTCCAATGAAAAACGAAAGCTTTACGACTATCGCAAGCAGCGTACAAGCATACATCTGGATGACAAGATTCTGCTGTCATGGAATGCCATGATGATTGCGGCGATGTCTATGCTGTATCGAATTTCAAAGAATGAAAAGTATCTGAAAACTGCGAAAAATGCACAGCAATTTCTTGAACAGAATCTGTGCGATAGCATGCAGCTCTACACAAGTCACCAGTACATTGAGAAAGGAAACGCCACAAGCAGAACCAAATCCGATAAATTTTTTTCAAAATACTTGCTTTTTCTTCCATAATGGTGTATAATGTATACAATTACAGTACATATGAGGTGGATAATTATGACCGATATGCAACCCAAGAAAATGATCATACTCGATATTCTGGATATCCTGAGAAAGCACACCGACGAAGACCACAGGCTTTCACAGCATCAGATACAAAACTTGATGGAATCTGAATACGGAATGAAAGTTGATCGAAAAACAGTCCGGCGCAACCTTTCCAAGCTGATGGAGTATGGATTTCCAATCAAATATCGTGGCAGCGACTTTGAAGAAGATGCTATCATCCGAAACAGCAAAAACGGCAAAGAAACAATACTGACCGACTGGTATTACGTTCACAAGTTTATGAACGGCGAACTGCGGCTGCTCATCGACAGCGTTCTGCTGACAGACGGACTCTCGAAAAAAGACCGCTTGAGTCTGATTCACCGCCTTGAAGAATTGTCGAGCAAATATCTCCATTCTGAAATATCCAAGATCGACATGGATATTTACGGAAAGGTTCTGAACAGGGAAATCCTGATGACGCTTGAAAATATCGGCAGTGCCATAGCAGACGGTAGACAGATATCCTTCCATTACTGTGACTGCGGACTTGACGGAAAGCTGAAATTCAGACTCGACAGCAGCGGCAAAAAAAGGCAGTATACTGTCAATCCCTATCAGGTGATCTCTCAGAACGGTCATTCTTATCTGATATGCAATCTTCCGCAGTATGATGATCTAACGCATTTCCGTATCGACCGCATTAAGGATTGTCAGGTGCTTGACACACCTTCTAAATCTTTGCGTATGCTGAAAGGCTTTGAAACCGGTATCCGGCTCTCGGAGTATATCAAGTCTCACCCGAACCTTTGGAGTGGAGAACCTGTCCGCATCACATTTCAGTGCAAGCAGTATATGATGAATGATGTTGCAGACAGCTTCGGAACTGACCTGCGAATCGAGGAGTTGCCTGACGATATGATGAAAGTTCACGTTTGTGCAAGCGAATCCTCAATGCTGCACTGGGCGATACAATTTGCAGATGCAGTTGAGGTGCTGTCTCCGCAAAGTCTGCGTGAGCAGATCGTCGAAACGCTGAGAAATGCTCTTGAAAGATATGAGCAGTAATAAAGGATATTATTAACACATTTTAATGTGGTGTAATAACAAGGAGGAAATATTATGAGCAAATCAATAAAAGAAGAAATGGTGAAAGATGTCATTAAAGAATGGGCAAGAAATAAAGCCGAAAATGGGGAGATCATATTCGATGAAACATTTTGCGGCGGTAAATTCGTTCGTTATAAAACTGATAAAATGACATTATTGATCCCTGATAATATTGAAGGAAAGTTAAGCGGATGGAAACGTCCTGATCATTACGCATATGAGATCGAGTGCAACCAGAGGATATTAAATCTCATGCTTACATTCAGCTATACCAATATTTCTGATGAGACTAAGAAGATCTGCGAAAAACTATGGAACAATTTCAAGATGATGCCCAAAATGGATACTGAGAATTGCGGCGATAATTTTTTCAGACTGTGCATATATGATGCCAATATTAAGAAATATAACGAGAAAGAGATATATGAGGCAATGGACAAACTGTTTTATCAGATGAAAGGCTACGAAGAGTTCATTTGCTATAAGCTTCAGGAAGGAAAAATATAATTATAGATCAATACAAAACGCCCTTTTAGCTTAGGGCGTTTTTGGTGCATCGTTCGTGATATAATATAATCACAGAAGGAAAGCACCGCAAGGCAATTGGCATACGGCACATTTTTGGCACCAGCGATTTGTGCAAAAGGGAGAATTTTCTTCTGAGCCGCCCACATCTTCGGAATTAAGATTTTTTGTGTGCTATAATGGCAGCATAAAGAAAAGCGCGCTTTTCAACAGGAGGTACTTATATGGAAAAGAATATGTCTCAGATCATTTCGGTTGAAGAAATGCTTGATGCTCTTTATGAGAAAGCTGTAAGAGGATTGTCCTGCTGCAAATGCTTTGTTGATAACAGAAAATTTATCGTCAGAGGGCTATATAATTATTCTGTTGATGAGGTTTTCGTATATAACACAGAGGACGCAACATATTTCATAGCCACAAAAAATGAAAACGAGGAGTGGGGCGAAACCATCGGAGAGATTGCTGCTTTTATTGGTTGTTCCGAGCAAAACAAACTCACCGTTTCAGAGTATGCTGAATACTGGTACAGCCGTTTAGAGCCCAACAGCAATATTATTTCTGATTCAATCAAACAAAAGCGTAGGTTTTTCATTTGCAGCTATCCCGAAACATTTGAGGATTATTATAATCCTATGGACGAAACAGGCAGGGATGTGATGCTGATTACGGAGTTTTCGGACGACTTTCATACTATTCATATTTATGTTCACTTTTCATGGACTGATGCAGCATTTTGTCTGAGCGAAAGCACTGATGCTCCTGATTTAGTTTGGAATCTCTATTGTAAATTATGCGATTATGAGCAGGAACTACAAATCAGAGAAAGAGAAGAAGACAACAGATTTCATCCGCAGGAAAAATACATTGCATCCGATTTCACGCAGGTGAAAGCAAGATTCTGTGAAGCAATCGGAAATGCATTCAAAAGTGATATCGGAATCTATAGCTTCCGTTTTCGCACGGATGCAGGGAGCTATGTAGCAACGGTTGCTGCGGTTTCATCAGAACTTAATGAAGTTCGGGTGATGATTCACAACATAGACACGAATCAGACCTTCACCAGACAAGTTTCGGATCGTCAATTTTTTGAGGAGATATTTGCTGCTGATCTGTATATAGCATTATTCCCGAAGGAGGCTCATGTGCTTTATCAGGAGAAGACATTTGATCCTATGTTTGAGAAGATCAAAGAACAGATCACCGATATTCTTGATAAAGCTTGTCAGGGATGTACTTCAAGCTGCAGCTTTCATTGCTGGAATAAGGATATTCCTGAATTGGGAGAAAAGTATTCAGCAGATGCTGTTTTGGAGCAAGACAGTAATTTGATACATCTGACTGTCAAATGTCCATCCAAGAAAAAACTATCATATGAGCGAACTGTCAAGATCGGCGAACTGTATGATGAGATCCTAAGCGAGCTTTATCGTTTTTTGTATCCGAACAGAATTGCTCTGCTAATAGAGGATATTCCCACAGAATAATAAACAATGTCGGCAACGACAAATTCAGGAGGAATGTTTATGTATCAATACACTTGTGATTCAAAGTATTGTGCCACCTGTTCCTGCTGGTCAGGTGAGCGGAAGATCTGCGATCATTTCGGCTCAAGACTTGAGGTCAGCAGCCCGATGGCTACGGGCAAATGCATGAACCGGAAGTCAGGCTGTTTTCAGCAAACCAAGCAGGCAAACGGCGGATGCTCTGCACATGAGAAGTGGGGAGCGTTGAGGTAATCAACTCGTTTAATATGTTGTGATATACATATCATAGATACCGCCGCTTTTTGGTACATCGCTCGTGATATAATATAATCACAGAAGGAAAGCACAGTAAGGTAATTGGCATACTGCACATTTTTGATGCAAATGATTTGTGCAAAAGGGAGAATTTTCTTCTGAGCCGCCCACATCTTCGGAATTTCAGTTTTTATATGCTATGATAGAACCGTAAAGAGAAAATCTTGCTTATGTCAGGAGGTAGCATATGGAGTATATAGAAAGAGAGCAATGGATAGAAGTTTGTCAGATGTTCTTTGATGCGTATGTCAAGTTTCAGATCGACGGTACAGAAGCACATTGGTACGAGTGCAACTACAGAAACATCGAAATTGCTTTTATTGACTGCGGTTTCTTCGTGAAAGTACAGCTGTATTGTCCGGAGGTGCTCAGAAGCCTGAACGGTGATTATGGGTGGTCAGCAAAAAATACAGAGGAAATCATAAGAATGCTGTACTGGCTTGCGTGGGAGGCAGAGAAAAGAAATTCTTACATTATAAAAATAGCAGGTCCCGAAGAAGAGTATCAGCAGCTCAGAAGGATACTGACAGAGAAATACCGTCTGTGTTACGACGCTTATTGGGAGGAGGATTACTGGAAAGAAACAGGCGAGGAAAAATTTATCATCATGCTTCACAGCAGAGAGATAGAAGTTCACTTTTCTCCCAATATTATGTGGGATGTCAACGGATACATAGACGCTGCTCTTTTCTGTTGTGAGA
Organism: Candidatus Ornithomonoglobus sp.; assembly: GCA_045537455.1. Taxonomy (GTDB): domain Bacteria; phylum Bacillota; class Clostridia; order UBA1381; family UBA1381; genus Ornithomonoglobus_A. Next base: position 5,717 of record JAZSPM010000226.1, read on the forward strand.
CAGGCAGAAGCTGCTCGACCGTTGTGCAGCAGGAAGAAGAGGAGCCGAAAGAGTTGATCCAACTAATTCAGGATATGGCTTCTGAACCGGAGATCTTAGAGTTCAGCACCGCCGATTCCGAATGGGAGCACGAGCTGCTCAGAGATTATCTGGTCAGCAGCCGTACAAATGACGGTCTGCTGATCGAGCGTTTTCCGTTTGGCTGGTTTCACAGTTTGAACGGCGTAGTTATCAAAGAGCGAATTCTTGTACTTCACAACAGACAGATCAGATTAAAATTCGAGCCTCAGGAAGACACTTTACAGATCATTGTTGATTGCATGGAAACGGGAAAACAATTTACGATGGAACTTCCTAAACGCTGTCGGGAAGTCGAAGAGATTGGCGAAGAACTTGTCTGGAGGATACAAGAACTGGCATGGGAAGCTGCATAAGTAACCATAGATAAGGAGGCATAACTATGGCTTGGGATAATCCGAGTGGAATTCTTTCTCCTAACGAGAGAGACAGGCTCAAAAGAGAAGCCGAGATATTCGCAGAGGCTCAGAGAAAAATGTTGAGGGAAGAGGAACAGCGTGCCGCAAAGCAGCGTGAAGCGGAAGAACGCCGCCGCACTGATGCGTGGGAAAGGGAGGAAAGAGCTCGCAGAGCAGAGGAAGAAAGAAGGTATAAAAATCAATTAGCTTCCGAAAGAAGAGCACAGTCAAAAGCAAGATTAGAAAGCTATAAAGCCTGGCTGCGTACACCAGAAGGAGATGCCGTTTTAGATCAGGAAAGATACAAACGTCGTGCAGAAAAGGTCTGGAATGCTGAGTATGGTTCGGTAACATATCTTAGGAACAGATATGGTCATGCTTACTATGTTATTGCTGAGATAATACAGAATATCCTTGGCTGTACACCTGATGAGGCGGAAGAAAAAATAGCTGAGAATTATATAGAACCCAGATGGAAACAGTTCGAGCAGCCTGAGATCGAGAGGATCCTAAAAAAGAAACTTCTAAAAAAGTGATCCGGAAGAGATCATCAGGGAGATACAGCGTATGGCGTGGGAAACAGCATAACTGACATAGGATATTTTTGTCCCGTTAAGTTTGCTATAATATAATCACAAGGTAAAAAACAAAGAATTAGAATTTATTTAAGGAGGAAAACATATGCGAGTAACATCATCACAGGCAGCAAAGCTGTTGCGTCAGCTCAACAACGAACTGAGAGCATTACAGCTCAAAGAGGCAAACTCCTGCAGCTTCGTAGCCGCAATTCAGGAGGATGTCGAATCTGTACGCCCTGAGTACAAATTCAAGGAAATGCGTGATGCTCAGGCAGAGGTTGAGTGTAAGATCCGTACAGTAAAACACGCAATAAACGTGTTCAACACAACAACAATTATCCCGGATTTTAATATTACGATCGACGAGATGCTTGTATATCTTCCTCAACTTAATGCGGAATGTGCAACCCTCTCTAAAATGAGAGACGCAATGCCGAAAGTGCGTGTCAGCTCCGGTTATTCCGGCGGTGGCAATATTATCGACTATAAGTACGCAAATTACGACATCGAAGAAGTTGGCAGGTATTATACAGATATTGCCGAAACATTGGCAAAAGCTCAGACAGCACTTGATCTGGTCAACAGCACTGTCGAATTTGAGATAGATATCTGATGTTCTTTCCGTTTACAGCTCTCACGCCTCCTTTTGAATATGACATTGTTCATGTTCAAGGTTATCGTTGTCCGTTATTATCTTTCTTTATTGGTTTAGGTCAGGGTTCAATGTTTCTGACTTCCAATGAAAAAATAATTCGGCTGTGAGAACTGTAATAAAAACTTTATGGCGGTGGAAGTTCGGTTTCAGACTGCTACTCTGATACAATAATTAATGGAGGATATGTTTATGAAGTATGATCGTTATTTTCTTAAAAACGTACATAGCGATATAAAAGCCTATATGGCTGCTATGGATTTGGAACCACATCGCAGACCTCAGAATCACATATCTCATTTTACCTACGACTGCGATTTTTACACGCTTCGCTATTGGCGGTCAAAAGATACTGCCTGGCTGACAAATCATTGGTATAACCAGTCCTGTCTGGAACTGCTTGTTTACAATAACAGGCTGTATATCGGCATCTGGTTTGGCTTGAATAATAAGGATGCACTGAAGCTGAACAAGCATAAGCGTGAGATCATAGACAAATGTAAAGACTATCTCGACTATACATGGACAGATGAAAAGGGAACGCTCGCACCTACTGACGAAAAGCTGATACAATGGCTCTGCGAACCTGGTCATGAGACTGTATTCCGCAAAGAACTGACAAGTTATAACAGGGATGATGTTGTATCGGAAATGAAGCATCTGAAAGAATATCTTGATATTCTACTGTAATTAATTTGACCGAGCGAAAGTTCGGTTTCAAGCTAGAAATTTACAAAATGGAGGTATATTATGGATAAGGTATTACGAAATGAATTACTTGAAATGTTTCCGTGGGTTGATCACAAAAAAGACTTTCTCAGTTTTGATGACATTTATCAGACAGTAAAAGCTTCTCCCGGTCCTTATGGAGATATGACTCCCAGAAATCTTGCAGGGAGTGGACGTCCGGAGGTTGCTGGCAAAAAAGAGGAAATGTTCCAAAGAATTACAAATAGTCTAATGAAGTGTCTGAACGAGTATTGCACGGATCAGAAAACATTTGATGCCTGGCACAAAGAAACCTGTCTCTGGTTGACAGATGCGCTTGAATGTTTGTGTAATAAAGGAATCACCGTCAAACCAGGAAAGGCACAGAAATTGATTAATATGTCTTTAAAGCATATATTCTGTTTTGATAGTGCAGAAGAAGCCGCACTTAACGGCACATTTCAATTTTGTCATGTTCCGGTAGACAAGTATCTGCTTTCATGGTATTATAGAGAGGTTAAAGGACTTGGAACATTGTCTGATGACAAACTTAAATGGGGCCATTTTGAATACGAAGAGTATTATCGGATACAGTTAGAAATACGGAACTATCTTGCTGACAAGAAACGTAATTTAGATTACATAGATGGCAAAGGAAATCCACTTACTCCTTTTGAGAGTGAATTCTATATCTGGAATGAAGAGAAACTGATACGAGCTGCGGATGCTTTTATTCATGAATTGAATTGGGATAATTCTACCAAATGGATGAAATGCAGTACATTAAGAACTCAATTTCAAACAATTCTTGCGAAAATCGAAAAGAAGCAATAATACCGCTTTTGCAATTTTGAACTCATCAGTGTAAGGAATCGTTGCTATGTTGGTCACAGCGTATAGATTATTAAGGAGGGCGAATTATGCAGTCGAATAAGACAGGTAGCAGATACACATTCGACAGCTTTGAGGTCACCAAAGCAAACAGCAAAGCCATTGAGAAAGCGAAGCAGTTTGCCCAGAACGCCGATTCAAAGCCGTTAGCGATATTCGGCGGAACGGCAACAGGCAAGACACATCTGCTCTATGCTGCAAAGAATGCGATTGAACAGAATTCGCCTGAGCTTCATGTGATTTTCACAACAACGGCTGATATGGTATCCACTCTTATAAGTATTATCAGCAATGGCGGTACAACAGAGCAGTTCCGTGAGAAGTATATGCAGGCTGATGTCCTTTTAGTTGACGATATTCAGAAGCTTGCAGGCAAGGAGGCGATTCAGAACGAGTTTATATTGATTTTCAATTCGTTCTATGAGTCAGGAAAGCGTTTTATGATGACTTCTTCTCAGAAGGAAGCAGGATATGGAATTCAGGATAGGCTGGTCATTCGTGAGTTCTGGGGAGATTTTGCAGTTATTACACGGGCGTATATTCATACGAAATTTGAGTTAGATCCGGAACGGGAAGAGAAACGCTCCGCATTGCTGAAGGAATCAGAACGATTATACTGGAATTTAGCACATGACAAGGAATACAGCATTGAATCATTCAAATCATATTTCAAAAATGTCTGGACATATTTCAGCCAGTATATCAGGCTTTTCGATATTGACCGTGAAGACACTAAAATTATCTGCTATCTCAATCGCATTGATACTGTATTGCACTGTAAATTGCTGTCTAATATCGAAGTATGGGAGCAAAACGCCTGCATTCTGTTCTTTAAAGGGCTGATCTATACGCTTTCTTCGTATGATATCATAATGTATGAAGAAGGATTCTATGGTGATGGTATCCTGTTCATACCGCTACCGCATCATGCAGGAACATCGGATTGCTTTGAGATTAAGATAGACGAGTTTGATAATTGGTTCAACAGGTACTGCGAAGGATATAAAAGCACACGCATCGGAAAGAGACTATCAAAGATACATTGGCGTTTAGATTTGTGATCGGAGGTATTGATGAGAGTATCTGTATATTCAAGAAAAGCAATCGAGTCCATTATTGCCGACGGTAAATTTCCTGAGAATACCGCTGTTATAAGCTTTTGTGACCCGGAGCTGAAGCATATCGACAAAGACTATTCCCGTGTCGATTACAGCAGTGCCTGTGATGATGTGTTCTATTGCGAAGTCGATGACCTCGACCTCGACTATCTGCCGGAAAAGGGATATACCTACGATAGCTTCTTCCCCGAAGCGCCGGATCTTGCAGAGTATATCAACAAAGCATTCCGTGACGGTAAGGATATCATCTGTCAGTGCGAATACGGACAGAGCCGCAGTGCAGGCTGTGCGGCAGCAATCATGGAGCATTTTTACCGCCGGGGCATTGACATATTTGCGGATTACAAGTATTACCCGAATCAGGTGGTATATCACAAGGTTTTTGATGCTCTGGAATCGGCAGCATTTCAGCCTACAGAGTATCTTCAGCGTGTACACGACTATTCCGGCACAAAATATCCCTTTGACAGAAACGCCATTGAGGAAAGTCTGAACAGACTGCCACAGACCAAAAGAGACATTTTGTATATGTATCTGTGGGAGAGACGGTCAATGGCTTCAATTGCCAGACTGGTTGGATTCGAGAATTTAAGAATCGAACAGATTCTATCGGTATGCCATAGAAATCTTGCACATTATATCGCAAGCAGCATGAGAAGATAATTTATCACAAGAAAGAATCAGAGCATTGTCAATTTTCGGTAATGCTCTGTTTTTTTAGATTATTCGTCCTCATCACTACACTCGTCAAGTCCGTGCAGAAGCTGGATGTATACGTATTCTGCTCGGTCATGCTCCTCGCCCTCGGTGGTCATCATAAGTTCAAGGAAATACGCTTTTGCCTGTTCATAGTCCGTCCAGACCTCACGTTTTCCGTTGCAGACGGTAGTGACATTGCGTGATCTCGGCATTGCCAATTCAGGTGTTTTCAACATAGCTGTAACCTCCAAAAGCTTTATTTTGAATCCATTATAGCAGATATTCCCTCCGGAGTCCAGCTCTGCGGAGATTTTGTAATAATTGTGCAGGGCGCAGCGATATCACAAAAATCATCAGTGCAATGCGCTGTATTATTCCAGATCATTACGCTTGCGTTTTGGCTCTCCACGGCTCTGCTCCTGCCGCAGATATTCCTCGATAGTCCTCTGTGCATCGGCAAGCTCACGGGCTTTCTTGTCTGCCTGATTAAACTCTGTGTTCATTGCCGACAGCTTCTCACGGAGCGTCGTGATACTCTTTTCCAGCTTCTCCACGGTCGGGATATGTCCCGACGGATAAAGCTCCAACACCTGTGTACGGACTTTCCCATATTCGGAGAGTTCATAGCTGTGGGTTTCCTTATACTTCTTTTCATCACGACCGCTAAGAGCTTTCAGCTCCTCGCCGTAGTGCTTCACCTCCCGATATTTTTTCAGAACATTCAGCTTGACTTCCAGATCTTCAATCTCTGTTTTCAAGTTATTCAGCTCGGACACTAAGCAACGGCTGTGGGCATAAGCGGAAATCGCTGCATTTCGTATCTCCTCCAGCTCGACTCCATACTGAGCGATTATGTTCTTTGCGATACTCGTCACCTGCATATTACCACGGTCGATAGCATCACGGACAAACCTGTTTTCCTCAACCTTCGGAGTGACAACTTTGATCATTGTCCTCGGCACATAAACCATACAACCTTGATACTGAGCGATACGGCTTTTGATCGTACCCGCCCAATAATCCTGTGTCCAGGTAACTCCAACCAACTCCATAGAGCAGATTAGACAAAAAACGCCATGACCTGAATCAGTCATGGCGTTTGATATATTTAATTATGGCAATAATCTGGCAAGACGTTTGACCACGGCAACAGTTCATCAAGCTGTTCCGTTGTCGGTTCTGTTCCAAGCTTCGGGAGTGCTGTCAGTAAGTGAGTAAGATATCCGAAAACATTAAGGTTCCAAAAGATGCAAGATCCTATTGGATATACATATTGATATATATTTATCTCTATCCAGAAAAAATTTTCAGAAATGCCATACAAAAGGATTGGTTTTATGTATACTCACAAAGGTTTCTTATGTTTTAAATTTTCCTTAGTTGTGTAAAAATTTTGGAAGATTTGAAAATTGATTTCAATTTAGTACTATGAATTGTAAAAGTGAAAACGTGTATAATAGACAACATACAATTATGCTGTGAAGGTAATATGCTGAGCAGAAAAAACGATCCTGCCTCAGCCAAAGCCGAGACAGGATTTTTTGCATTTGAGTCTAAAAATTAACCATAACAACAAACTCCCCGTTGTTAAGCACCAGTTCATTGACAGGAGTAGGGGAGGGTGGATAAGAGCGAGCAGTCCTTTGGATAATAGCTGATTGGATGCAGTCAATGCCGTATTGGATGTTATCAGCCTCAACAGATAGATCCTCAAAGTCAATGGTAGTGAGAACAAATCCGTTGGCAGAGGGTAAAACAATCACAGGATACGAATGATGTATCGGAGTAGTAGGAGCAGCGAACAGTTCTTCCAAAAGACTCATTTCCTCGTGCTTCTGACTATCGAGAACATGGGTGTAAGTATCAAGGGTAAATGCTACCGAATAATGACCAAGCAGCGTTGAAAGAGTTTTTGCATCCATACCTTGTTCCAATGCTCTTGTAGCAAAGGTATGCCGAAGTGCATGGAATGTATAATGTCCCAATCCTGATGCCTGAAGAATCTGGTCATAGAAGTCTTTGAAGTTACGGGGTTCAATGTATCCTCCCAGCTGATGAGTTACAATGAATCCTGAATCGTTATAAGCTTCACCTGCTGTTCTTGCATCACTTAGCTGAACATTTTTCCATTGAAGAAGCTCATTGAGAATAACAGACATAAGAGGGATTGAACGTACAGAGTTTTTGGTTTTAGGCTCCTGAATAACAATTTCTGTGGAATTGCCAATGCCGTTATAGTCAACTTTAGGAAGCCTGTTGAGAGTTCTGCGGATATTCAACATATTTTTCTTAGCGTCTATATCCTCCCAGCGTAATCCAAGAAGTTCGCCTAAACGAATACCTGTAGCAAGAGTAAGTCTGATGAAAATACCGTATCTGAATTTGTAGCTTGTATACATAAGCTGCTGCTGTTCTTCACGGGTGAGAATTTCAATCTGAGGCTTTTCATTTCTCGGAAGATTCACCGCA
>JAZSPM010000164.1:0-13526 GCA_045537455.1 Candidatus Ornithomonoglobus sp.
GAATGGTTCTTGTTGCGATTGCAGGTATATCACTGCTTGTGGGCGGTATAGGTATTATGAATATCATGCTTGTATCGGTTACGGAGCGTACAAGGGAAATCGGTATCAGAAAGTCACTTGGTGCAAGGCAGAAGCACATCATGTGCCAGTTTGTTATTGAGGCAGGTGTTATAAGCTGTATAGGCGGTGTGATAGGAATTATTCTGGGAATATTAATCTCGAAGCTCGGAGGAAATCTGCTTGATATTGATGCGGCACCGTCAGTTACGGCGATTGTGGCGTCGTTCTCCATTTCGGCGGGAATCGGTATCGCATTCGGATTTTTACCTGCAAGAAAAGCGGCAAAATTAAATCCGATAGACGCATTAAGATATGATTAATTATATGCTGTTTGAGGTTATTCTGCAAGTCCCTCGAAAGCATTAAAATTTACCAAGAAATTTCGATATTACGTTGCATACGAAATTTCTTGAAGCGTAAATTTAAACGCTTTCGATTGACTTGCTTTCCAAGTTGTTCATAGACAAGAGTTTGTGGCTGTTTGTTTGGTGCGAGAAATCGAGAAAGCATTTCATATGTATATTACAATCTGTTTTTTGGCACGTAAGGTGTGCCTCAGATTGGAATATAGATATGAATTGCTTTCAAGATTTTATCTACACCTCATCCGTCGGCTTTTAGCCGACACCTTCCCCTCTTTCAGTTTCGCTTGCGAAACCGGCTTTGCCGCTTTTGCCAAGGCAAAAGTGAAATGGGAAGGCTTAAGCAGAGGTTATAGGAGGCGACGTTTGAGCCTCCTAACACATATAAACAATAATTTAGCTCTTGACTTTATACCCCGAAACAGTTATAATATATTATAGGGAAGGAGTTTTTCTATGAAGGTATTTATAAGTATAATCTTATCACTTTTTATGATAAATACAGCCGTACAAGCTGCCGGATTTGTCGATACCAAAGACCACTGGGCAGAAAATACCATAAACCGTCTTGTTGACAGAGGTATCGTTAACGGCGTGGACTCATCACACTTTAATCCGAACGGAACAGTAACAAGAGCTGAATACCTTAAAATGATGATGGGACTTACAGGGATATCCACTGTCCCTTACCGCTACGGCGAATGCCTTGATGCAAAGGATAATGATTGGTATGCCGACTATCTGCAAAGTGCACTCGATAAAGGTCTTATCCCAAAGGAAATGATTGCATCATACAAGGCAAATGTTACGGTAACCACCGACGAAAACAGAAACAACATATCTTATGTAATATATACAGGAGCATTTAACGGAGAGCTCCCCATTGAACGTGAGGAAATGGCTGTTATATCAATGCATCTTTATCAATATGCACTTAATGCAAAAACCATGCAGGGAATGGCAGCTCCTGATAACATAGATTTTCCGGATATGAATTTAATCAGCGTATGGGCACAGCCAAGCGTAAGACTTGCCGTTGCGGCAGGCTTTATTGAAGGTATGGATGACGGTACATTCCAGCCAAGAGAAACCGCCACACGTGCTCAGGCGGCAACGATTCTCGGACGAATACTGGACAGACAGTAACAAAAAAACAGAAAGGAAGTAATAGTAATGTTTAATGCAAAACAAAAAAGAATTATCTGTATTGTGATTGCAGTTGCGATGGTAGTACCTATCTGCCTGAGCATTGTAGGAATGTTCCTACCGCAGTAAGAATTTTATCACATCTTGCTTGAATACAAAAGGCACGCATAATGCGTGCCTTTTAAAATTAATCTTCCATTTTCTTTACTGCTTCAAATTCTTCAATAACTTCCTTGCTTGCACCGCCTGTTGCCTTTGATACTATAAATATCATAGCAAGCGATACGATAAAGCCCGGAACGATTTCGTAAAGTGTAAACAGACCCGGAATATTTTCTGCCCAGATCATCGGCGGAATGTATGCCCAAAGCAATGCAACCGCACCACCTGAGATAACTCCTGCAAGAGCGCCCTTTTCGTTACAGCCCTTCCAGAACAAGCTGCAAAGGATTATCGGACCGAATGCCGCACCGAAGCCTGCCCATGCGTGTGATACTATCTCAAATACCGATGAATTCGGGTCAAGTGCAAGTAATCCGGCAATAACCGAAATTACAAGTATTGCAAGTCTTGAAATATTAACAAGCTTCTTATCGTCTGCATTCTTGTTTATAAGAACGTTATATATGTCTGATGAGAATGAGCTTGATGCAACAAGAAGCTGTGAGTCTGCTGTTGACATTATAGCCGCAAGCACTGCTGAAAGAAGTATTCCCGCAAATACTGTGCCGAACATATTCTGTACAAGTACCATGAATACCTTCTGAGTATTTGCACCTTCAAGCATTCCGTCTGCAGTTAAAATTGAAAGTGATACAGGGTCTGTAATCTGTCCGTCTGCAAACATCTTCATGATATATGGAACAGCTACCATACCAACTACAACAGCTGCTGCAAGTGAAAGGATAACCCAAACCATAGCGATACGTCTTGCAGGCTTGATTTCCTTAGCACTTCTGATACCCATGAATCTTGCAAGGATATGAGGCTGACCAAAATAACCCAAGCCCCATGCAATAGCACCTACGATAGCCATAACACCAAAGCCCTCTGTCGGCTTTAATGTAAAGCCTAAATCAGCAAAGCTGAATTTTGCGCTTGATGCTGTCATACCTGCCGCTTCAAGATTAAGTGAACCCATATCTATCTGTGAAAGCTCCTTCCACATAACGACAGGAACTATCATTATTGCAAAGAACATAAGTAAGCCCTGGAACAAGTCTGTCCAGCATACAGCCTTAAATCCACCCAGGAATGTGTATGCCATAACAACTACAACCGATAAAGCAAGAGCGGGTAAATATCCCATTCCGAATATGTAATCAAACAAGTTAGCACCTGCTGCAAACATTGATGATGTATAAACCACAAAGAATATGATTATAAACAATGCCGCAAAGATTCTCAAAACAGGTGACTTACTCTTGAATCTGTTCTGTAAGAAGTCAGGAATTGTAATTGAGTTTCCTGCAACGTATGTATACTTACGAAGTGGCTTTGCAACAATCAGCCAGTTTAAATATGTACCTACCGCAAGACCGATAGCTGTCCAAGCCGCCTCAGTTGCTCCTGAACCCAACAGATACGCTGTTCCCGGCAGACCCATAAGCAGCCAGCCGCTCATATCCGACGCCTGTGCACTCATCGAGGTTACCCACATATTCATATCTCTTCCGCCCAAAATGTAATCTGTCTGTGTAGAGCTTTTTTTATAAAATATAAATCCTACCATTATCATGGCAACGAGGTATAGGAATAATACTATACCCTGTACTACTGCTTCTGACATAAAATTTCTTCCTTTCTGTTTTTACTTCTTTAATAAATCTCTTATCTCTGTAAGAAGCTCCTCCTGAGTAGGACCTGCCGGTGCGGCTGCTTCCTCAAGCTCCTGCTTCTTTTCCATCTTTGCACGCATTGTATTTATGCCCTTAACAACACAGAATACTATAAATGCAACAATCAAAAAGCTGATTATCGACTGCAAAAACGCACCTATTTTGATTTCCGTTCCCGGAACAATCCAGTTTGCCATATCAAGCATTTTTGCCGCCTGCTCCTCTGCTCCTACAGCTCCGGCAACATCCGCCGCCTTGCTCTGGAACAGCTTTGTAATCAATGCAATAGCAGGTGTTATTACGTCCTTAACAAGAGAGTTTACAATAGATGTAAACGCTCCGCCGACTACAACGCCCACTGCCATGTCCATTACATTACCCTTAGCAATAAATTCTTTGAATTCACCAATAAAACTCATGTTATTTCTCCTTTCAGACATTAGTTTTAAAATTCTAAGCTCTTTTCAATGAATGCTTCAAGCTCATCAATCTTGATTCTCTGCTGTTCCATTGTGTCACGGTCACGAACTGTTACGCATCCGTCTTCAGCACTTTCAAAGTCATATGTGATACAGAACGGTGTTCCGATTTCATCCTGACGTCTGTAACGCTTACCGATTGAACCTGCGTTGTCATATTCCATATTGAACTTAGCTGAAAGCTTTTCAAATATCTCTGTCGCACCCTCATCAAGCTTCTTTGAAAGAGGAAGTATTGCAGCCTTAACAGGTGCAAGTGCAGGGTGAAGATGAAGTACAACTCTTGTATCAGGAGCCTCAGGTGTTCCGATTTCCTCCTCGTCATATGCCTCACACAGGAATGCAAGGGCAACTCTGTCTGCACCAAGTGATGGCTCAACACAGTAAGGAATATACTTTTCGTTTGTTACAGGGTCAAGATATTCCATGCTTACGCCACTGTGATCCTGATGCTGCTTTAAGTCATAATCGGTTCTGTCTGCAATTCCCCAAAGCTCACCCCAACCGAATGGGAACATGAACTCAATATCTGCTGTTGCATTTGAGTAGAATGCAAGCTCCTCAGGTGAGTGGTCTCTGAATCTCAGATTTTCTTCCTTCATGCCTAAGTTCAAAAGGAAGTCCCAGCAATACTTTTTCCAATATGCGTGCCATTCAAGGTCTGTACCAGGTGCACAGAAGAACTCAAGCTCCATCTGCTCAAACTCACGTGTTCTGAATGTGAAGTTACCCGGTGTGATTTCGTTTCTGAATGACTTACCTATCTGACCGATTCCGAAAGGAACCTTCTTTCTTGATGTTCTCTGAACATTCTTGAAGTTTACAAATATACCCTGAGCTGTTTCAGGTCTTAAATATACTGTTGATGATGAATCCTCAGTAACACCCTGGAATGTCTTGAACATAAGATTAAATTCTCTTATATCTGTATAATTATGCTTTCCGCACTTAGGACATACAATGTTGTTGTCCTTGATGTAGCTTTCCATCTGCTCCTTTGACCATCCGTCAACTGTGATGTCCTCGCCGTTATCATGTGCAAAGTCCTCAATAAGCTTGTCTGCACGGTAACGTGATTTACATTCCTTACAGTCCATCAACGGGTCGGAGAAGCTTCCGATATGACCTGATGCTACCCATGTTTCAGGATTCATAAGAATTGCACAGTCAAGACCTACATTGTACTTTGAGTCCTGAATGAATTTCTTCCACCATGCCTTTTTTACGTTATTCTTAAATTCAACGCCAAGAGGGCCGTAGTCCCATGTGTTTGCAAGACCGCCGTAGATTTCACTACCTGCATAAACATAGCCTCTGCCCTTACAAAGTGCAACCACCTTGTCCATTGTTTTATCTTCGTTTCTCATCATGAATTCACTCGCTTTCAAATATATATATACTATTATATAATATAATAAAATAGTACCTTTTGTCAATAATTATTCATTATTTGTTAAAAAAATGTAATTAAATATTCCGTTTTTATGCAAAGAAAAAGCAGTAATTCCTTACTGCTTTTTTAATTTATCCGTGAATTATAATCGGTGCAACAATATCCGTAAGCCTTCCCGGAGTAGTAATCTCTGCATAAACCTTATTTATAGGCTTAACATCCTCGCCTGCCGTTATATTCACCGATACTTCTCTTGTATCGCCATAGATGGCAAGTGATAAATTCTTTCTGTCAGCACTCCATCCCTCAGGAAGCATCAGATCAATGAATATCTCCTTATGCTCTGACATTACATCTGTAATCACAAACGTTAATTTAACCGTTTCGCCCGCGGATATTCTGTCACGGTCAAATTCAACTCTGCCCTTTGCATAAATCATATCAGGCAAATTGAATGATAAGCCTGTTCTTGGGATTTCAAAGTCAAACAGACGCTTCCATACTCTTTCGGAGTCAGGAATTATATCACGCTCTGTTTCACCGTCTGTATATTCAAGATATAACTCATATGCCTTTACGGTTGACGGAACAAGCTCATATACTCGCTGTGTAAGCTCCGTACAATCTCTTGGAAAATACAAATACGAACGGTCAATCGCAACAGAAACAATTTTGTCACCTATATACTCTGCCCAATCCTCAGGAATAAAGCTTGTACCGTTCATAATACCCATAAGTGCTCCTATTGTTGCACCCGTACAGTCGGTATCGTCACCACAGTTGATAGCGTAAATCATTGACTTTTTAAAGTCGCCCTCACCATATAAAAGACCAAGTATAACAAAAGATACATTTGCAGGTGCCTGGAACCAGCCAAGCTCAGCACTTGCCTCAACAATGGCATTACGTGCTTCAACAAAATCCGTTTTCTTGTCGTAAAGCTCTATTGCAAGCTTAACACTCTTTGCAAGAAGGCAATCCTCAGGAATATATGAAATACCTAAATCAATAAGCTTTCTGATGTCGTTTTCAAAGAATGCCGCACTCTCCATAGCCGCAACAAACATTGCCGCATATGTACCCTCACTAAAACCATGGTCAACGCAGGCGTCGTTATAAGCATATTTTACAGCTAAATCAGGGAAGCCGGGGAACAGACAAGCCCATATTTCTGTTCTTATCCACGCTCCGTTTGATGTTTTCCATTTATTATTATTAAATTCTCCCGAAAACGGAGGAAGCAAGCCTAACTTCATATTTCCCTTACCTACGCCGTACTCATTCCAATGCGGAGGAATATAGTCAAGCCAGTATTCACCAAGAAGCTGTGGTGTTACGCTTCTTATTCCACGCTCCTCAACCGCACAAAGCCACACAAGCTGTAAATCAAGGTCATCGTTTGGCAACGGCTCACCCTTTGCCGAAGCAAATCCGCTTATATTCTGCATTTCGGTTCTGCCCTCGTACGGAGTACCCATTGTTCCGCCTATGTTCTTACCTGTCCAGCAGGCATGAACACGGTCAAGAAAAAATTCACGATTTAATTTCATCATTTTAATCAAGTCCTTTCAAATCAATTTGATAAAATAATTATATCATAAACAAGTTAATATTTTTATTGCAAATTTCCTTAAAAACCTAATTAATTCCACTTATTATTTAAAAACGTGCATTTCTTATTGAATTTTTCCCCGAAATATGATATTGTATATGTAATAATAATATATGGAGTATTTAATATGTATTTTTATAAAAAGGAACAGTTTTTTACAGATGACAACATAATAGTTCTGAGAAAGAATAAATCAAAATCATTTGACGAGCCTGCCCACACTCATGATTTTATTGAGATAGTGTATATTATATCGGGCGAATGTAATCATGTTATAGACGATAAAAGCTATCCCGTATCGGGCGGCTCTCTGCTCTTTATAAACTACGGTCAGACTCATGCGTTCAGGGGTGATTCGTCAATGGAATATATAGATATTCTGTTAAAGCCCGAAGCCGTAAGCGAAAAGATTATAAATACAAACAATGCGTTTGAGATTCTTTCGCTTACTGCATTTGAAGATTTCAGGACGGCAGATGTGTCATGTCCGTTTGTGAGCTTTTACGGCGAGGACAGACGAAGAGTTGAATACATAATAAACGAAATGTATTACGAGCAGTCAAAAAACCACAGCGGACGTGATACTGTTCTTAAAGGGTATTTGTCTGTGCTTTTAGCGTATATATTCAGGAAGATGCTTCCCGTAGACGGCGAGCATGACAACATCATGGAGGATATTATAAAGTATATTGAATCAAATCTTGATAAAAAGCTGACATTGGAGCATCTTGCAACAAAGTGCTTTTACTCACCGAAATATTTCAGCAAGGCATTTAAAGAATGTTCAGGAATTACAGTTACGGAATATATACAGAAAAAGCGTATTGACGAGGGCTGCAGACTGCTTGCCCAAACAAATCTCCCGATAGAGGATATATGCTCGGCAGTAGGATACGCAGATGATGTAAGATTCTATAAATATTTTAAAAAATACTGCGGTATAACTCCGAGGGAGTATAGGAAAAAGATGAAAAACGGAATGACTCTGTGAGTCATTCCGTTTTAAATTAAAAAGTATCATAAACAACCGTTTCACTCATATCTCTGAAAACCGAATGCATACTCTCAAGCGGCTCGGCATCATCTGCAGGATAACCCATAACAAGCAATGCAACAGGCACGATGTTTTCAGGAATATTGAACGCTTCAATCATAGCTGACGGGTCAAAGTGCATAACCCATGTTGAGCCTACACCTATTGAATATGCTTCAAGCATCATATGCGTTGTAACAATAGCCGCATCAACGGGAGCAGATAATGCTCCGTCGTATTTTCTTACCCATGATTCGTCCTTATTATAGCATACAAGCATAGCTGTAGGTGCATTAAAATGGCACTTTGTACAGCCCTTTAGCTTTTCAATCGACTCATCATTATTCAATACAAGTATTCTTTGCGGCTGAAAATTACAGCCTGTAGGCGCTAAATGTCCTGCCTTCAATATTTTATCAATAACCTCTTTTTCAAGATGTTCATTTTTAAATTTTCTTACTGAATATCTGTCAGCGGCTAACTTTAAAAAATCCATTTTCAATTCCTCCTCTTTTTCTTTTATTTTATCATAGATTTTCCCAAATGTCTATTGTTTTTTGCAAAAAAACAGAGCCAAATGGCTCTGTTTTTATCTTCAATTAATTTTCAGGTAATACAACTACAAGCTTTGTGCTTCCGTTCATTGTGCAAACCATAATCTTTGAACAATCTACACCGTAAACATCTGCTGCCTTCAGGTCGCTTGCCTGAATGCTTGCTGTTGTACCTGCAACGTATTCATCAAATGCTACACCGTTTGATGTGTTTTCCATTCTAAGGAATCTTGTATTTGATGAAACTGTTACTTCATCGTACTCAACATCTTCTCTTAACTTAAATTCACCATCTGCATTTGCTACAAAACTTTCCTTTGTAAGGAATAGCTTGTTGATTGCGCCGTTTGTATCTTCAACTAACTGATATACGTTATAGATACATACTCTTGACTTAGGAACTACGCCTAAAGATGATGATGTATATGTTTCATAATATGCATCCGGTGTAATTTTTGATTCATCTGACTTCGGATAACGGAAATCGAACTTATACTTCTGCCATTCATTCTCTTTCGTCTGTTCTGATTCTTCTTGGCTCCAGCTATAAATCTCTGTGCCTTCTGATATTTTGTCTTCTGCTAATATCTTATTTCCTGTATTCAATACTTCGATATACTCATCGTATCTCAATCTGTATTCTGGTTCATAAATTTTATTCTCATCATCATATGCAAACTGGATTACATCACCTGCTTTAACTTCATTATAATCACTAGGATTAGCTGCCTTCCAATCCTTTGTACTTGTTGTAGCACCTGCATATACTGAAATTAATGATGTTGTTGAATCTGTTGATTCGTCGTATACGTCCTGAGGAGTATTAGCAACGATTGAATAGTCTGTTGTGCTCTTTACTTCGTTCAGGTTTCCTGAATCTCCGTAAAGAATAACAAGTGATGCAACGTTTGACTTATTAACGTCATATGCCTCTACCCAGTAATATTCACCTGATGTAAATGCATTTGAAATTGTCTTCTTTGAATATGATGCCTTCTCTGAACGATCCTTTGGAACGTACAATACTGTTGTCTTTGAGTTTACACTGAACTCAACTGAACCTGAATAGTTCTTCTTGAATGTTGAACCTGTGTAGTAATACTCCTTAAGCTCCTTATAACGAACAAGCTTTGTAGGATCCTCGTTCTGAGCTAATTCTATATCTCCGTTCTCATCTATTTTTTCAGTATCAAAAGTATAAATCTCTGTGATTTCATTACCTGAAACCTTGATTCTTACAGGCTGTGTATAATCAATGTTTGCAGCTGCTCCTGTTGAATACAAGCCTGTTGCTGTTGCGTCAGGGTTTGTATTTTCTGCAATAGTCTTTAGCTCTGCTGCAACTGTCGCATATGACTGATTGCCCTTGCCGTTGAACTTAACCTTTGAAGCGAGCTTATAAGTCTGTGTTGACTTTGTTGAAACGCTTGGCATATATGTTATAACATATGCTGTGTCGTCTTCTTCAGCTTCTCTTACATCTGTGATATAAGCATAGGGATTCTCTACTGCATCCTTTAATGTTGCATAAACAACCGCACCAAGCTTATCAAAATAGAATGTTCCTTCTACTCCTGATGTAAGCTCTCTACCCTCATTCTTTTGGATATAGTCGATACAATTTTCATCAAGGTCATATTCCTCGTTTGAAATTGTAATTGTATTGTCTGTTGAGTTGATTGAGTTAACTTTACCTGTAATCTTTTCATCTATAACATAAACATTCAATATTGATCCGTCAAGACTCTTTGTATATGAAACTACGTCATTTGCCTTGATTGCTGTAGCAGCAATTTCCTTACCGTTCTTTTCAATATAAACCTTTCTGCTGATGTCGTCAGGGTTAAGGTCGATAGAATCTGCAGTCTTAAGCTTGTTCTGTAGTCTGTAGTCTGATGTTGTAGGAGCCTTGTATGCGATGATTGTCTTATAGTCGTTGATTGTAACTATGTTCTGATCGCCATTATCACCTGAGTCTGTGAATGTTACTTCACCTCTGATGCTATACTCCTCATCTGTACCTAACCAATAACCAAGAAGCTCCTGCATATTGTCTGCTTCTTTATCCTCGCCTTCAAGCTTTGCTTCAACTGTTACAGGATATTCTACAGCCTGTCCATTGTATATAACTGTTACAGCGTCAGCCATCTTTAAGTTCTTCTGACCAGGTCCGTCGATATATTTAAAAGTATTTCCGCTGAATCCTGCAAATACATTATGCTTGTGTGTTGATGTGCTGTTAGCTGTTGTTTCAGCATCAAGAACCTTAAGCTCCTTATCGTAGTCGCTGTCACCCTGCTTATAGTAGATAGTAAGCTCGTTACCGATCATCTTTGCAAGCTCACCGACTGTCTTTTCTGTAAAGTCGCCAAGGTTAACAACTACAACATCGCCTGATGTTGCAGCAGACTTAACTGCAATCTGATTTCTGATAAGATTCTCTGTGCATTCAGCTGTTTTTGTATCTTCAACACCTACAAGAGTACCTCTTACCTTTACAACGTCAAGACCTTCACTAAGGATTGTCTTATCTGTCTTTTCCCAAACGCCTAAGCTGTTCTTTTCATACATCTGAATTTCAAGAGCATTGTAAAGTGCCTGAGCAATTACCTGTCTTGCTGCAGGTGCACTGTTTGCCTGATTAGCTACGTTTGTACCAAGTCTCCAGTTCTCTGCTATTGTGATGTATCCCTGTGGATACTCAACACCTGTTGAATATCCCTTGTTAATTGTACAAACAAGCATCTTCAATGCCTGCTCATATGTAACAAGAGCGTTAGGCTCAAATGTTCTTTCACCTGTACCGTTTACAATACCCATATCGTAAGCAGTCTTGATGTATGTACGAGCCCAGTGATCCTTGACATCGTCAAATTCTGTTGGCTCTGTTGTGTTATCGCCGAAGCCTAAAGCAGCTATCAGCATTTTTGTGAATTCGCCTCTGGTGATTTCACCTGCCGGCTTGAATGTACCGTCATCATATCCGTCAATAACACCAAGCTTATTAAGAGTGATTATTGCGTTTCTGTAACGGTTGTCCTCATCAACGTCTGTGAATGACGCCGCAAATACGCTGTTGCTGAATATGGTTGTGATTATCATAACCAATGCAGCAATTAAAGAAATTTGTCTTTTCATAATATCTTTTCCTTTCTATCCTATATAAGATAATTAAATTATACCATTATTTCTTCATTTAGTCAATTATTTTTAGCAAATTTTCAAATATTTCATAGAAAAATATAATTTTCCTGTGAAGTTTGTCTTTGGAAATTTTATTCTTCCTGTAAAGTCTTAGTTTTTCACTCTTGATATTATTG
The DNA here is from genome assembly GCA_045537455.1 of Candidatus Ornithomonoglobus sp. Lineage (GTDB taxonomy): Bacteria > Bacillota > Clostridia > UBA1381 > UBA1381 > Ornithomonoglobus_A. The sequence continues at coordinate 11,798 of JAZSPM010000164.1, forward strand.
CAACTGCACCTGTTCCGACATGAGTACCTACAATCGGGCCAAACTTGTTGCAAATTGTTACAGTGCCTTCTCCGTATTCTTCTTCAAGCTTTTCCTTTGTTTCAAGGGCTCTTTTATCATCTGAGTGAATTATCATAAATTCAGGATTTTCAGAATTGAACACCTCATCCTCTGTTACTACTTCAATCAGCTTATCAACAAGCTTCTTTTTACCTCTTATCTTGCCGATACTTCCTATAAGACCGTCCTGAACTCCAAGAATAGGCTTAATATCAAGAAGTGTTCCCACAACAGCTGTTGCTTTGTTTATTCTTCCGCCCTTTTCAAGATATTTCAGCGTATCAACAAGTAAATATGCCTTCCATGTTTTAATATATTCCATCGACTTTTTGATTACCTCGTCAACATCAGCACCCTGCTTAGCCAATTCACTTGCATAAATTACCGTTGCAGCGATGTAAAGCGAGAAGGTTTCTGTGTCAACAATATGCAAATCTGCCTCAGGATAATCCTCTCTGATTTCCTCCGCAACAAGATTTGCAGAATGGTTCTGTCCACTTGCCTTACCTGAAATAGTAAAGTAAATAACAGAATCATGCTCCTTTACTTCCTTCATAAGATAATCATACATATCTCCGTAAGGTGTCTGTGATGTAGTTGGAATTTCATCTGATGCTTCAAGCTTTTCAAAAAATTCATCGTTTGTAAGATTCACGCCTGCAACATATGTTTCCTCTCCAAAAATACTCAAAAAAGGAATAACCCCTATATTGTATTTTTCTACAAGCTCCACAGGCATATCTGCCGAGGTGTCAACTAAAATTTTAATGTCCTTCATAAATTATAAATCCTTTCATTTATTTTTTTACCATGTAAATTTGGTAAGCTGACCTAAATTCTTCAAATTGTCAAAGCCCTGTTGTCTTAATGCTTCATACACGATTATAGCCGCCGAATTTGATAAATTCAGGCTTCGTGCTTCTTCAATCATCGGGATTCTGATGCATCGCTCCTCATGCTCATAGAGCAGTTCCTCCGGAAGCCCCGCATCCTCACGCCCAAATAAAATGTAGTCGTTGTCTTTATATTCAACATCCACATATGTATGCTGTGCCTTTGTTGTGGCGTAAAAATATCTTTCGCCTTCAGTTTTATTGAAGAAATCCTCAAGATTATCATAATACGCAACATTCAGAAGATGCCAGTAATCAAGCCCTGCACGCTTTAAGTTTTTATCCGTAATCTGAAACGCCGTCGGACGGACAATGTGAAGCCTACAGCCTGTTGCCGCACACGTTCTTGCAATGTTACCCGTATTCTGAGGAATCCTCGGTTCAACCAAAACTATATTAAACATTTATTTTCCCTTTCGTATAAAAATGATATTCTTATTATACCATATTTGCGGAATAAAATCAATGTTTTTATGAAAATAACAAAAAGGTCAACAAAAAAGCTGTTGACCTTTTATTTTTAAAATCCCGCTGCTTCCACTCTTGCTTTTACTGAATTTTCTACAAACTGATTAAGTGATATATGCTCTGCCTGTGCCATTACTGCTGCTTTTTTGTGAAGCTCAGGTGCAAGTCTGACATTAAAGCTTCCTTTATAAACCTTATCCGGTTCAATATTTTTTTCTTTACACATTTCTATATAATCATCAACCGCTTCTTCAAAATCTGCTTTTAATTCTGTTACGCTTATTCCCTCATAAGAAACAAGCCCTTTT
>JAZSPM010000024.1:0-19188 GCA_045537455.1 Candidatus Ornithomonoglobus sp.
TCTGATAGCATAAGTTTCACATTTCATTTATTATACACTTCCTTTTCTACATTTTATTTAATTAGCATTATAGCATATGTTGACGCAGAATACAATATACAAATCTGCCATCAATTAAAAATAATGTCAAATTAGGAAATGTTTTTTATATGTACTCTTTTACAAGCTTTGCTCTTAGGTACCCTCTTGAATCATCAACACTCTCCACATAAAATCCTCTGCCGTAATAGAATCGCATAAGGGCACTTACCTTTGAGCCTGTATATAGATAAATCTTTTTTACACCTTTTTTACGCATGATTTTATCAACAAGGTTTATTATGGATTTTCCGATTCCGTTATTCTGACTGTTAACCCTTACACCGAATCTTGTAAGATACGCTGTATCATCGGGAAATATCTGCACTCTTACACTGCCCACCGGCTCGCCGTCAAGCAGTGCAACGAGTACAATTTTAGTATCTATATCATTTTTAATATCAGTTACTGTCTCGTTTAATGCTTCGAGATTTTCCGCACCGCTTGATTGTCTGTATTTCAAAAACGCCTCGCGGGTTATTTCCATTATCTGCGGTATATCACTGTATTCTGCGGGGCGGACTTCAAGCAATGACTGACAATCTGTAAACATTAAAACCAATCCTCTCTGAAATTTAATCTGCCATCAGTGTCGCCATAACTGCTTTTTGTGCATGAAGTCTGTTTTCCGCTTCGTCAAAAATTACACTCTGCGGACCGTCGATTACGTCCTCCGTAACCTCATACCCTCTGTAAGCAGGCAAGCAATGCATGAATACTGCATCAGGATTTGCTGCACCGAACAGCTTCGCATTCACCTGATAATCGCCGAATACCTTAATCTTTTCAGCCTTTTCAGCTTCCTGACCCATTGATACCCATGTATCTGTATAAATAACATCAGCATTCTTAACGGCTTCAAACGGATCCTGTGTAAGAACAAGGCTTCTTCCGCTTGCCTTGAAGTCCGCTTTTGCATTCTCTATAACCTCTTCATCGCAGGTATATTTTGCAGGAGTTGCAACTGCACAGTCCATTCCTGCCTTTGCACAGCCGTACATCAACGAGTGAGCCATATTGTTTCCGTCGCCCACATACGCAAGCTTCAAGCCCTCAAGCTTACCCTTATGCTCATATGTTGTCATCAAATCTGCAAGAACCTGACACGGATGAAGTAAATCTGTCAATGCATTTATAACAGGAATATTTGCTTCCTCTGCAAGCTCAATAACATCTGAATGTGCAAACGTTCTTATCATGATACCGTCAAGATAGCGTTCAAGAACCTTTGCTGTATCGTGGATTGTTTCGCCTCTGCCAAGCTGAATATCATTCGATGACAGGAACAGCGGATAACCGCCGAGCTGTGTCATACCAACCTCAAATGAAACTCTTGTTCTTGTTGATGATTTTGTGAATATCATTCCGAGAGTTTTGCCTTTAAGAAGGTGATGCTGTATTCCCTTTTTGTTCTCATCCTTGAGCTTTAGTCCAAGCTCCAATAGGTTTTTTATTTCTTCTGATGTTAAATCGTGTAAACTGATTAAGTCTTTCATTTTATATTTTCCTTTCTTTATTTCAATGCCGTAGCAAGCTCTGCTACAAACATATTAATATCATTCTTTGTAATAATCAACGGTGGAGCAATTCTTATTGTTGTTCCTCCGCAAAGGCTTACGAGCAAGCCGTCATCAAACATCTTCTTTGATACGTCCTTTGCAATATCGGGCTGTAGCTCAACTCCGATAAGCAAGCCTGCACATCTGACATCAACAATCTTATCGGGAAGCTTTTCCTGAAGCTCTGTAAGCTTTTCTTTAAAATACTCGCCCATTTCCTTTGCTCTGTCAACAAGGTCCTCCTGCTCCATTATGTTAAGAACAGCAAGTCCTGCTGCTGTGGCAAACGGATTTCCGCCAAACGTTGTGCCATGGTCGCCCGGCTCAAAGCCCGAAGCCGCTTCCTCAGTCGCACATACAGCACCTATCGGAATACCACCGCCCAACGCTTTTGCACAGGTGAAAATATCAGGGTATACTCCGTAATAATCACTTGCAAACAGATGCCCCGTTCTTCCGATACCCGTCTGAACTTCATCAAAAATCAATAAAATCCCCTTTTCTGTACAGAAGTCTCTGAGCTCCTGTATATATTCCTTGCTCATCGGATGCACTCCGCTTTCGCCCTGAATCGGTTCAATCATTATTGCCGCTGTTTTATCCGTAACAGCCGCTTTCATTGCTTCTATGTTATTCGGCTCTACCTGCTTTATTCCCGGTAATAAAGGTCTGTACGGCTTCTGATATTTTTCCTGACCTGTTGCCGCAACAGTCGCAAGAGTTCTGCCGTGGAAGGATTTATCAAGCGTTATAATCTCGTATTTGTCCATTCCTTTTTTATAGAAATAAATCTTTGCAAGCTTCATTGCACCCTCGTTTGCTTCCGCACCGCTGTTACAGAACATAACTCTGTCAGCACAACTGTTTTCAACAAGCTTTTGTGCAAGCTTTGCCTGATTTTCTATGTAATAAAGGCTTGATGTATGAAGCACCTTATCAATCTGCTCCTTTAATGCCGATGTAAACTTAGGATGATTATGTCCAAGCACATTCACGGCAATTCCGCCTAAAAAGTCATAATATTCTTTTCCTTCATCGGTAATCAGTCTCATTCCGTGTCCTTCCTTAAAGCACACCGGCAGCCTGTCACCGAAAATATTCATATAATATTTTTTGTCAAGCTCAATTATATCGTTCAGCATAACTATGCCCCCATTATCTTTATTTTGTATTTTTAATTATACTACACTTTGAATAAAAATGCAATACCTTTATTACAAAAAAAATAACAAATATATCGTTTATTTGCTGTTTATTTTAGATATTTCGTTAAATTCAGGTGTTTTTATGATGTATAATCTATGTATAATATTCATTTTGATGTATAAAATCTCCGATAAAAAAGCGGAACAGATTTGCTGTTCCGCTTAATTTTTATAGCTCGCCGTTTTCCTGAGCAGCAAGGTATTCTTCATATGAAGCATACTGTGCTTTATGCTGAGTCGGCTTGAAGTCAGCCTTATATGTTGTTGTGTAGCTGCCCTTCTTTTCTGATGTAGCCTCTGATGCTTCTGCATCATCATGCTTTTTGCTTCTGTTGTACTTTTTATTGTAAGTAGGTTTTGCGTTTTTAGGTGCAATAACAACCTTTCTGAAAGGCTCCTGACCTATTGAATAGGTTGTAACATTTTCGTGATTCTGAAGATTCGCATGAATTATGCGTCTTTCATATGGATTCATTGGCTCTAATGTAAACTTTTTGCCTGTTCTTGACACCTTTTCAGCAAGACGGCTTGAAAGTGCAAGAAGTGCCTCTGAACGCTTTTCACGGTAGTTTTCTGTGTCGATTGTAACCTTTAAGTAATCATCTGTATACTGGTTAACAACAAGTGAAGTAAGATACTGCAAGCTGTCAAGAGTGTCGCCTCTCTTACCTATAACTATACCCATGTTGTCGCCCGCAAGCTCAACAAATACGGTATCATCTTCTCTTCTTGATGTTACCTCAACCTCAAGGTTCATTGCCTTGAATGTATCTGTAAGGAACTTTTTAGCTTCTTCCTCAGGGATTCCGTCCTTCTTTTTTCTTGAACGCTTTTCCTTCGGAGCCGAAGCCTTTTCAGCCTTAGGAGCTGACTGCTCTTTTGACTTTGAGCCTTCCTTTAATGTTACTTCAACAACTGCGTCCTTAGCGCCTATTCCCAAAAAGCCCTTTGAGCCTTCGTCAACAATCTTTATATTTACATTATCTTTTGATGTATTAAGCTCTTTGAGAGCTTCTTCAATCGCTAATTCAACGTTTTTTGCTCTTTTTTCCATGGAGCTGCTTCCTTTCCGGGGTCTTTATAATAACTTCTTCCCCTTTGTTTTCAAAATACTTGTTCAAAACAAGCTGCTGTATCATCTGTGTAATTGATGAAATTATCCAGTAAATACCTATACCTGAAGGCAATGTGAATGTGAAAAAGCCTGTCATCAACGGCATCATCCACATCATTGATTTAGTCATCTGATTTGCCGGATTTGCTTCGTCTGTTTTTGCAGTTTCCTTTGTCTGACCACTCTGAATCTGTGTAAGCTTTGTTGTAAGCATTTGTGAAACTACTGCAAGCACAGGTATAATCAGTAATGCTATAACACCCGGATTTGAAAAATCAAATCTCATCAGATAGTTTAACGCTGCCGACGGAGTATTTGCAAGGTTCATCCCTAAGAAGTTGAAATTAATTACCCATGGGTCTGTCGGACCGTTTACAATTCCTGCCCACTGCGAAAGCTGTATCTGTGACATATTTGCAAGCGCTTCTTCTGTCTGCTGTGCAAGGTTACCGATGTGCGGAGCCATTGCATCACGCAGCATATATACCTTGTCAATAACCTCCTGCTGCATCCAGTCAACACCTACAAGATAAGATATAGGCTTCTGAATAACCTGATACAAGCCTATAAGTATCGGCATCTGAATAAACATCGGCAGGCAGCCGCCTGTCATTGAAACGTTGTTCTCTTTGTAGAGCTTCATCATTTCTCTTTGCAGCTTTTCCTGATCGTTTGCGTATTTGGCCTGCAATTCCTGTAATATCGGCTGAATCTTCTGCTGCTTACGCATTGCTTTTTGCGAACGGACATTTAGCGGAAGCAATATCAGCTTAATTATTATCGTAAACAAAATGATTGCAAGACCGTAGTTCGCCACAAGGCTGTAAATAAGATTAATTATCCAGCCAAGGGGACGTGTAATAAGATACTCGAACATCGTCTATTTCCTCTCTGCTGCATTTATGTTATGGAACGGGGTCATATCCCCCTTTATGGAACGGATGACATCGCAGAATACGTCTTACTGCGAGATATCCTCCTTTAATAACACCGTACTTTTCTATTGCTTCTTTTGCATACTGTGAACAGGTCGGAATAAATCTGCAGCAAGCTCCGCCCTTGTACGGTGAAATATGGTGTCTGTAAAAATCAATTAATAAAATGAAAAATCTTTTCATTGTTTTAAATCCAATGCTTTTAAAGCATATCCCAAATCCTTCTCAAGCTGAACAAGTGTTTTACCTGCCGCACGACTTCGTGCAACAAGAATAAAATCCCATCCTGTCGGGAGCTTGTCCTCATAATAACGGTAGCATTCCCTCAAAAGACGTTTTGTTCTGCTTCGTACCGTTGCCTTACCGACGGTTTTGCCGACTGTAAGACCAAGGCGGTTAAATCCGCAGCGGTTGGGCATAGCATAAATGGCTATATATCCACCCGCTGTATTTTTGCCTCTGCGGTAAAGTCTGTTAAAATCACTTTTTCGCTTCAGGCTTTGGGTTGTTTGTGTTATCTTCATATCTCTGGATAATATAAAAGGCAAAAAGCGTAAGACTTTTTGCCTGAATATAATCTGCTTACGCAGTCAAAGACTTTCTGCCTTTTTGTCTTCTTGAAGCTAAAATCTTTCTACCCGATTTTGTAGCCATTCTCTTTCTGAAACCGTGTTCCTTGGCTCTCTGACGCTTTTTCGGTTGAAATGTCATTTTCATATTCTCAGCACCTCCCTGCAAAATTCAGCAATCCCGATTGATTGCTCTTTATTCCAAAAATTAGACACCTCATACATTATACAGATTTTATTCCGTTTTGTCAAGTGTTTTTTGAAATATTTTAAATTATTTTTGGTTTTAGAATGGTTTTCTTCTTATTTTAATTGATTTTTCTTTAATTTATCAAAGTAGATTTTTGTTTCAGCCGCTATTACTCCGCTAAGTGCAAATAATGCAATCAGGTTCGGGAACGCCATAAGACCGTTCATGATATCAGCAAGTGTCCATACGAACTCTACTGTCAGATACGGGCCTATAAATACAGCTAAAATATAGATTATTCTGTAGCCCTGAAGAACACGCTTCTTATCGCCTACAAGATACTGCAGACATCTTTCTGAATAGTAGTCCCAGCCAAGAATTGTTGTAAATGCGAAGAATACAAGGCATATCATAAGCAGGAATGCACATACGCTGTTATTGAACGGCAAGCCAAGCTCAAATGCCTTTGTTGTAACAGCCGCACCTGCAAGTGTTCCGTCCATTGCAAACTCATACGCACCTGTAAGAACTATTGCAAGACCTGTCATCGTACAGATAACAATAGTATCAAAGAATGTACCTGTCATACATACAAGTCCCTGACGTACAGGCTCTTTTGTTCTTGCCGCAGCCGCTGCGATAGGAGCTGAACCAAGACCTGCCTCATTTGAGAAGATACCTCTTGCAATACCCTTTTGCATTGCTATCTTCATTGTTATACCTATTCCTGCACCAAATACTGCCTGAGGATTAAATGCACTCTTGCAGATAAGAACTACAGCATCAGGAATTTTTGTTATATTTGTAATTACAAGTACCAGACAGCATACAACGTATAATATGGCCATAAACGGAACGATTACCTCTGATACCTTTGAAATTCTCTTTAATCCGCCAATTACAACAAGTGCTACAAATATTGTAACTATAAGACCTGCAATTACAGTAGCCCATGAATATGAATTACCGCCTATTGAAAATGCAACAGCCGCATTCTGTGGGTCAAAGAAGTTCCGTACTGCTGATGTTATACCGTTAATCTGTGTGATTGTACCGATACCAAGCAGACCTGCACCAATACCGAATATTGAGAACAGCTTACCAAGCCATTTCCAGTTTTTACCCATACCTTTTTCTATGTAATAGAACGGACCGCCAAGCACCTTGCCGTTTTCGTCAATTTCTCTGTACTTTACAGCAAGCAGACCTTCTGCATATTTTGTTGCCATTCCGAAGAACGCCGCAACCTCCATCCAGAACAATGCACCCGGACCTCCTGCCGCAATAGCAGTTGCAACGCCTACGATATTACCTGTTCCGATTGTTGCCGATAATGCCGTACATAAAGCACCAAAGCTTGAAACCTCGCCCTCTGCACCTTCTTCGTCCTTGAACATATACTTGATAGCAAGTCCCAAATGACGTACCTGTACAAGCTTTGTTCTGCAGGTAAGGAAAATTCCTGCCGCTAAGATAAGTACAATAAGCGGTATTCCCCATACCCAGTCATCAATTTTTGTCAGTATCTCTCCAATACTTACCAATGTTTTTTCTTCCATTTTTTTGTTCCTACAACTTTCTTTAATTTTTTATGTTTTTTAAAAACACGAAAAAAAGTCAAAATAAATTTTGACCTTTGAAGAGTTAGACAACAGCATATTGTGTAAGCCCTGTCCTTTTGCCTGAGAGATTAAAGAGCAGTGTGTGCTCTCCGTACACCTTCGGCGCCCGTAATGAATTCGGGACTCTCCAGAGTTTTTACTGATTTTTTAATCAGCTTTCCTATTATATCATATAACTTACCGCATTGCAATAGTTTTTTTCATTTTTATTTATAAATTTATGTAATTATACACTTTTTTTCAAAAAAACCCTTTACAATTAAAATAAAAAGGTTTATAATATATAGTAATTATAAATATTAAGGAGTAAGGTATTATGGAAATTAAAATTACAAGAACAACAAATCCGAAACAGAAGCCTGCAGACCAGACAAAGCTTGGCTTCGGAGTTTATTATACGGATCATATGTTTATTATGAATTATGATGAAGGCGAGGGCTGGCACGATGCAAGAATCGTTCCTTACGCTCCGTTTGAGCTTGACCCTGCGGCAATGGTTCTTCACTATGCACAGGAGATTTTTGAGGGATTAAAGGCTTACCGTACAGCAGACGGAAGTATTCAGCTTTTCAGACCTGAAAAGAACATGGCAAGAATGAATGTTTCATGTGACCGTTTATGTATTCCTAAGATTGATGAAGAATTTGCAATCAAGGCAATCAAGACTCTTGTTGACGTAGACAGCGACTGGGTACCGTCAGAGGAAGGTACATCACTTTATATAAGACCATACATATTTGCAGTTGACCCTCACGTTGGAGTTCATCCTGCAAAGCATCTTATATTTGCAATCATTCTTTCACCGGTTGGTGCATATTATCCGGACGGAATTGCTCCGGTTAAAATCTTTGTTGAGCAGCAGTATGTGCGTGCGGTTGTAGGCGGTACAGGCTTTACAAAGGCAGGTGCAAACTATGCTATATCACTTAAAGGTCAGGAGGAAGCTGCAAAGCAGGGTTATATCCAGACATTATGGCTCGACGGTGTTGAAAGAAAGTATATTGAAGAGGTTGGTTCAATGAACGTATTCTTCAAGATTGACGGCGAGGTTATAACACCGTCACTTGTAGGTTCAATACTTAGCGGTATCACAAGAATGTCAATCATTGAGCTTTTGCAGGCAAAGGGATACAAAGTATCAGAAAGACGTCTTTCAATCGACGAGCTTGTTGAAGCCTTCAAGGCAGGCAAGCTTGAAGAAGCATGGGGTACAGGTACAGCTGCTGTTATTTCACCAATCGGCGAGTTAAAGTACGGCGACTTGGTAATGCCTGTAAACAACGGTGAAATCGGCGAGGTTTCACAGATGCTTTACGATACATTAACAGGCATCCAGTGGGGTAAGCTTGAGGACGAATTCGGCTGGACACAAAAAATTAAATAAGACATTTTAAAAGACTCAATCAAACGATTGAGTCTTTTTGTTTGGACAAAAGGACAACAGTTTCGACGTGTACCGTATTCGGGAACATATCCACTCCTGAGATTTTGTTTACTTCATACCCAAGCTCACGGAACAGCTTTATATCCCTTGCAAGTGTTGCAGGGTTACAGGACACGTATACAATTCTTTTGGGATTTACCGATGCAACAGCCTTTATTGTAACCTCGTCACTACCCTTTCTCGGAGGGTCAAGTATGACAATATCAGGAGCTTCACCGTTTTTAACGAGCTTTGGTACAATATCCTCTGCACTGCCGCAGTAAAAATCAGCATTTGATACGGAATTATCCAAGGCACTTTGCTTGGCGTTTTCAATCGCCTGGGGTACTATCTCAATACCTGTAACGTGCTTTGCCTTTGCCGCTGCAGTTAGGCTTATTGTTCCGATTCCGCAGTAAACGTCCATAACATTATCAGTATTCTTTATATCAGCATATTCAATAGCCTTCATATACAGTCTTTCTGTCTGTACGGGATTTATCTGGAAAAAGCTGTGCGGAGATATTTTGTATTCATTTCCGCAGAGCGTTTCGGTTATATATTCCCTGCCGTAAAGAACAATGTTTTTATCGCCCAGAGCAAGGCTTGTATTCTTTTGATTTATATTAAGAATTATACTGCATACAGAGCTGTCAGCTTTTAGTATATCAGCAACAAGCTTCTCATGCTTGTTTATCTTTTTGCCGTTTATGGCAATTACTACCATAGCTTCGCCTTTGCCACGTCGTACAAACAATTTGCGTACAAGTCCGTCATGTGAGCTTTCGTCATATGGCTGAACATTATTCTTTTTCATAAAGCTCAGGAGTGCCGATATGATTGCACCGTCACTGTCAGAGCCGAGCTTACATCCGTTATTAAGTGGAATAATATCATGACTTTTACCTGCATAAAAACCGCATACAGGCTCACCGTTCTTGCTTTTACCCACAGGATAAACCATTTTATTCCTGTAGCACCATTGGGAATCCGCCGCAAGCATATTTATTTTTATATCCTTATCACATCCGCCTATACGCACAAGTGCATCCCTTATAAACTTTTCTTTAAGCTGAAGCTGAAGTGCATAATCTATATGCATCATCTGACAGCCGCCGCACTGCTTGTATGCAGAACATTCTGCTTCCTTTGAATGCCCTGAGGCTTTTATTATATTAAGACATTTTCCGTAAGCATATGAGGATTTTACCTTTACTATAAGAACCTCGGCTGTATCGCCGGGGACAACGTCCGGAACAAACACTGCTATATTATCAAGATGTCCGACGCCCATACCTTCGTTTGTAAAATCCGTTATTTCAAGAATGGCTGTCTGATTCTTTTTCAGCATACAAATTCTCCTTAAATTTATTTTGTTTATAATATCATGTTATCGAAAAAATGTCAAGTAATTGAGATTTTGTTATAGAGAATTGATTGCTTATCAAAATTTTATTCAGTTGTCCATTCTTTATCCCATGGATAATACATAGTAATAACTTCACCACCACGTTTTGCGGATTCCTCTGCATAGATTCCGGGAAGAGTCATTGCAAGACCTTCCTTTAATGTTACAGGTTCTCCTTTTTCCTCAGCGATTGCCATAAAGAAATTATCAAGCATTGCATAATCCATACCACCGTGTCCCGTTGCCTTTGGGTTGTTTGCATATGCAGGAGGCATGGACTCACCGCCGATTTCCTTTAGCTCAGTGTCAAGCTCTTTCATAGAATTATACCTGATTACTGGCTTATCAAATCTCTCGATTTTCTCCATATATCCTTCAGTTCCGAAAACTCTGTAGTTGTGATGTCCGATTTTTGCCCTGCACCGCTTGTTTCTCATAAGACGTATAACAATGCCCGACTCTGTCTGGAACTGAGCGCACATCATGTCGTCTGATTTACTGTTGTATTCTGACATTTCAGCGTGCTGTCCCGTCCCAAAACAGCTCACCCTTCTTAAATCCTCATTAACTATCGAAAGCAACGGACCTAAAGAATGAGTACAATAACGTATCGGGCATAATAATTTTCTCCAGTCACCGTTCTCATTAAGATGAATACTTTCGTCACTTTTCGGCAAACTCCAATGGATATATTCAGCCTCCATGCAATAAGGCTTTCCAAGCAGTCCCTTATTATAAAAATCTTTTAAAAGATAAGTAAATTTGCCGTAATTAGGATTAGCACCCACATAAATAACAGCATTTGATTTCTGTGCCGCCTGCCATAAATCCTCTGCTTCTTTTAAATTTGCCACAACAGGAATATCTGAAAGAACGTTAATATCCTTTTCAAGTGCCTTTATACAAAATTCAGCGTGAATATCCGCACCTGTTTCAACAATAACAGCATCAAGGCTTGCTTCTTCAAGCATTTTGTCATAATCTTCGTAAAATGCAGTTTTTGGGAACAATTCAGCAAGCGGAGCGTTTGACAGCCACTGCTGTTGATACCAGTTATGAGCAAGTATATCACAAACCGCAGAAATTTCAACATTATCAAAAACTGATGCAAGCTTTATAAGCTCTCTGCCTCTGTGACCTAAGCCTACCACACCTAAGCGTATATTTTTCATGATTTATCCTCTCCTTTTTTGATTTCTTTACTTTGATTATAACACAATCAATCGGAAAGTAAATGAAAAAAATCCTTTTTTTAATGCAAAAAAAACCTTAAATTCTTGAATTTTGACAAAAATTATGTTATATTACTTAAAAGAGGAGGTGCCGTTATGGAGGATATTTGCAATTTTATACCGCCGAAAGAGCATGAGGGTAATCTGGAATTTATACATTTTGTGTATGAAACAAACATAAAAAGGTTGCAACAGCCTTTTGTCCGTTCATTTTTTTATATGAATATTGTTTTTAAGGGGACTGCTGTTTTCAAAGTCGACGGCAAAGAATTTAATCTTAAAAGCGGAGATGTATTTTTTACATTTCCAAATCAAATCTATTTAATTGATGCAGACAACAGCTTTACATTTCTTTATATCGGCTTTACGGGAAGCGATGCGTTGCCTCTTTTAAACAGCCTGAATATAAACAAAGAAAATTGCGTGTATAATAATCTCACAAACACACTACAATTTTGGATAGATGCAATCAAGAGAGTAAACCGTACCAATGCGAATGTACTTGTAGAAAGTGTTCTTATGTATACATTGTCTTTTATAAATAATAATGAAGAACAAAACAAATTTAACGATAAATTTGACAACATAATAGAATATATAAATCACAACTATACATTGCAGGATATTTCTATAGGAAAAATAGCCGATATATTCTTTTATACCGAAAAATACTTTTCTTCTCTTTTTGTAAGAAAAACAGGTGTAAAATTCAGGCAATACCTGAATAATCTCAGAATCCAATATGCAATAAAGCTGATTGAAGAAAAAAATACCGATATAACCGACATTTGCTTTAAATGCGGATATACCGATAGATTTTATTTTTCAAAGGTGTTTAAGAAATTCACAGGCAAATCACCCTCACAATATATAAAAGACAAAGCTTTATAAATTCATCAATACGACTGCGACAATACCAATTCCCGCACTTATCATCTGACGGCATGTAAACTTTTCCTTATATAATAATATGGATACCAAAAATCCCATTACTATGCCAAGCCCTGTCCTGACGGGCGACATAAAGGAAATAGGCAGATAATTATATGTTACAAGAACAAGCAGATTATTTATGCCGTTGCACACACCGGCACCCATACCGTATAAAAATCCGTGCTTAATTGTGTATTTGAAGCTGTCACGCTCTAATATCGCTCCAAGTATAAATAATGATATTGCTCCGCCTGCGAGTGATATTATCAAAAACTCATTTTTATATGTATCACCGAATACGCCGAACTGCATTCTGCCTATGATGGTTATAAGTGCATTTGAAACAACAATCAGGATAATATAAATTATCCATTTAACAGAGATTTTATTCTTGCCCGAATCTTCTCCCTTTTGATAATTCATCAAAAATAAAGATAAGAAAATCATAACAAGTGCTATGTACATTATCGGGCTTGTCGGTTCTTTTAAGAATATAATACCATAAAGAACGGAGATGATGATTCCAAAAGACGTAAAAAGCTTTGTTATACCGAAAGAACCGGTCTTATATGCGGCATATCCCGCATAAAAGCCTGTTGCATACATAAATGAGTTTACAATACCGTATCCCCATATCTCCTTTGGAAACTGCAAGCCGTTTTTGTCCGTAACAAAGAAATAAATCATTGCGAACAGGCATATGATTCCGTTAAAAAACATACCGCCTTTCCCGTATTTTTTACCGTAATTCTTAACAAATATTGTTTCAATCTGATGCATTGTCAATCCGAGAATGACAAGCATCATTCCTATCATGCCGTTTCCCATAATAATCCCCTTTTGCTGTTTTTCTTAAATTATATCACAGCCTTCAGGAAAGTAAATAGAAAAAATCTACTTTTTCATGTAAAAAATCCCTAAGTTCTTAAATTTTGACAAACATAATATTATGTTATTAATTACAGAATTTCATTATTTATATTGACATACAATCATTTTATAATTATAATTAAGGTATGTCAATAAAATTTTAAGTCCAATATGCGAAGATTATTTCAGCATATAATGAGGAGAGATTTTTATGCAGAACACTATTAAAGCAATCGAAAAAGAAAAAATTATTACAATCGTAAGAGGCATTGCAAAGGAAAAGCTTATTCCTCTGGCTCAGGCGTTGTATGACGGCGGAATAAGATTAATCGAATGTACATACGATGCAGGCGAAAAAATAAGCGACGAGGAGATTGCATCGGGTATCGAAATGCTTGTAAAGCATTTTGATGGTAAAATGCTTGTAGGTGCCGGCACGGTAATCAGAACAAAGCAGGTAGAGCTTACAAAAAAAGCAGGCGGAAAATTTATAATTTCACCTGATACAAACGCTGAAATAATCAATAAAACAAAAGAGCTTGGACTTGTTTCAATCCCCGGGGCTCTTACTCCGAGCGAGATTACAGCGGCAAGCAGAGCAGGTGCGGATTTTGTTAAGCTGTTCCCCATAAATACAATGGGAAGCTCCTATATCAAAGACGTAAAGGCTCCGCTTTCAAACGTGAGACTTCTTGCAGTCGGCGGAGTTAATGAAAATAACATAAAGGAATTCTTTGATGCAGGTGTCTGCGGTATAGGAATCGGCTCGAATATTATAAACAAATCAATGATAGAAAATAACGACTTTGAAGGTATAACAAGACTTGCAAAGCTTTATATTGAAAATTTATAAAAGCACTCCACCTCAATCTCAAGGTGGGAAGCTTTTAATTCCTAATAAAAATCAAGGTGCGTCAATCAAGACGCACCTTATATTTTGGATTAATTTCAATCGCTTTTCCTTTTAGATACTCAAGCTCTCCCGCATCTGACAAAAAATCAAATTCAAGACGGTAGCTGCAAAGCTTATATCCGTTCCCTTTAGAAGCACCGTATTTTACATCACCCTCAAGCGGACAGCCTATGTCTGCCATCTGAGCGCGTATCTGATGTGTACGTCCTGTTAAAAGCTCAATTTTAAGCATAGCACAAGTGCCGTACTCTGACAGAACCTCGTATTTTGTAACAATTTCCTTTTCTCCGTCATCTGACAGATGCACCTTTTTTTCGTCTCTTGTGAGCCTTGATACAAGAGTATCGCTCTTTTTAGGAGGAATACCCTCGGTTATACACAGATAATATTTTCTGATTTCACGGTTTTTAATTTTTTCGTTTATTATGCGTAATGCAGTCGCATTTTTTGCGGCTATTACAAGCCCCGACGTGTTACGGTCAATTCTGTTGCACAGTGCAGGAGTAAAGCTCTGCTCCTTTGACGGGTCATAAAATCCCTTCTTATATAAATAGGAATGTATTCGTGCAATAAGTGTATCCGATGTATTTTTATCATCGGCATGAACAACAAGCCCCGCAGGCTTGTTTACTATAAGAATATTGTCATCCTCGTACACGACATCAATGTTGTCGTTTTCGCTGATATGCACTTCTTCTTTTTCAAAAAATTCATCTCTGAAATAAAGTGACAGCTCGTCACTCTCTTTTAGCATATATGCTCCGTCCTTAATATGCTTTCCGTTTACCCTTACGCAGTTTTTTCGCAGGGATTTATAAAGCATGGATTTGGGAAGCGACGGCATAAACTTTGTAAGGAATTTATCCAAACGCTGATTTGCGTCATTTTTTGTTATTACTATTTGTTTCATAAAAGCTCCATATTTTAATTTATGTACCTATTATATAGGAAAATATGTAATTAATCAATAGAATTTTTCAAAAAAACATAGGTTTTTTCTGCTATATTACAGCATAGTTACAAAATAATTCGGATTATTTTAATATTTTTGTTGCAATTTTGTAAAAGTTATGGTATAATGTAAGATAAGGATAATAACGGAGGGATAAAATCAGTGGATTTACTTATATTCGATAACATAGAAAAAGATGAGTGTGTATGCGGTATTAGCGAGAAAAATAATACCACTGTACTTAGAAATATTGTCAGATTTGCGGAAAACGAGGGTCTGACAGAAAGCAGCATAAGAGAGTACATATCGTCATTTCTGGCAAATGATAACAACATCCTTTCCGAGCTTGCACAAAGCGGAGCAATGATTGGCGATGACCTTTATAAAATTGCTTTGCTTGATATGGAGCGTATTTATGAAAAGCTTTTCAATGCGGCACACATGAAATATGTGCCGTCAGGCAATGATACAGGATTTTGTGAGGCGTATAAGGAGTCAATAAAATCGCTTGTATCGGCAGAAAATGCAAAGGAGCTTCTGGACAGACTTATCATGCATTACAGAAAGCTTGGCAGCGGAGAGCTTGGCAAGTATTCAGCATTCAAGTTTGACGGGGAGCTTCACGGAATCAAGAAATTTGATGACAGCTCATTTGATAATCTTATCGGACTTGAGCATCAGAAGAAGATGCTTATAGATAACACTTCGGCACTTGTAAACGGCAAAAAAGCTAATAATGTGCTTCTGTTTGGTGACAGAGGTACGGGTAAGTCATCATCGGTAAAAGCGTTGCTTAATATGTTTGCTGATGACGGACTGAGACTTATCGAGATACCGAAGACAAGTATATCTTCAATCCCGAAGCTTATGCAGACATTGGGGCACAGACCGCATAAGTACATATTATTCCTTGACGACCTGACCTTTGAAACTCACGAGGCTGAGTATCGTGCCTTAAAAATTGCCATGGAGGGTCAGCTTCAGGCAAGCAACGATAATGTATTGATTTACGCTACCTCAAACAGACGTCACCTCATACGTGAGAACTGGTCTGACAGAGAAGGCGGCGAGGTTCATTTGAACGACCAGCTTCAGGAAACACTTTCACTGTCCGAGAGATTCGGAATTTCGATAGTGTTCTCATCTCCAAATCAAAAGGAGTATTTGCATATCGTGGGCGAATTATTAAAGAAGCATGGCATAGAAATGGACGCTGACATTGAGAAAAAGGCTGTAGTTTGGCAGATGAACTACGGTTCAAAGAATGCACGCTGTGCAAAGCAGTTTGTTGCAAACTATATTTCAACAAATTAGGAGGAGAAGAAAATGAAAAAGAAGATAATTTCAGCATTGCTGGCATTGAGTATGCTTTCAGGATACGGTGTTATGCAGTCATTTGCAGACGAATCAGCAGCTGAAAAATATACCGTTTTGGTAGATGCTGATACAGGCAAGGTAACAGTACAAACAAATTATCCATTTGAAATAAGATGTTATGCTGCTTATGGTGAATCAACATTTTCAGGTAATTTTGAACCTACAGACGGCAAGGTTACCATTGAACACAATTTGATTCAATATCCTGAAATAAATATAATTGACAGAGCCGAAAGCAAGGTCATGGAAATCAAATGGGAAAACGGCAACGCGACTATAACAGATGTTAACAAGCCCATACCTAACGAACAGCTTATAGGTGTATATGACAAAGAAATAGGAGATTATGTTTTTGATTATGATGGAGAGCTTATTTTTGTAAGATACAATGCAGAAATCCCGGAAAATGCATCCGGAGATTGGAAATACGAAAAGAAGCTTGCATATGTATCAAAAATATATAAATCGATTGACAGCAAAATAATACCATCTGATTTAGAACACGGAGCTGTTATGATCGCTTACGATATCAAGAATAATAAGATATTTGACGTATGGCTTGATGATGTTGCAGCCCCCACAACAACACCTGATGCTCCGTCACCAACAACAGCACCTGACGACGAGCCATTGGAAACTCCGGCTGTAACACCTACACCGGCACCGTATAACCCTAACGAGTTCCCTGCTGTTTATGAAAAAGCATTGAACGCAGTTTATGCACCGGCAGTAATTGAGTCAGTTGCTCAGGAGGTTTTTGAAACATCACAGGGGTTCAGAATTGACTACTACTGGCAGGGTAAAAAATACTCAGACTGGTTTGCTGAGGATGTACAGCTTGTATCAGCCTCTGATGACCCAAGTCAGCTTATTAAATCATCACTTTCAGGCTTAAAGCGTGGTGATGTTGTGTACATGAACAGATCCATGAACGGTACTGTAAAGGATATGAGCCTTATTTATAAGACGCAGAAAACCGATATTATAAATAACAGTTCTGATTTTGGAACAAGCTTTGAAAAGCTGTTCGGTGTAAACGGCACAGGCGGTGCAGGAGGAAGTGCTGAAACGGTTGATTCAAGCAAGTATTCAAAATGGGGCTTGATGAAGTACGGTCAGACACCGTCAAAGAACGGTACACAGTATGCATTCGGAGTTATTGGCAGACGCGACAACACAATGCTTTATCTGCTTAACAAATCAGGTAAAATAGACGATGCACTTGAAATTCAGCTTGCAGATAATGCAATAGTATATGAATGTAATATGTCGCTTACAAGCGGTATATCAGTAACAAAACCATTGTCAATCACATCAAAAATTCCTAACATCACTTGGAATAAAGCAATGGAAGCTGAAAATCCGACAATCGAGCTTACAGAGGATGGCTATAATTATGCCCTTGTAAGAGTAGTTGACGGAATAGGAATGGATGTAGTAATTTATACAAAGTATTAAACTAAAGAAGGGAGACATTTGATGTTAAACTTAAAGAAAGCCGCTGCAGTATTGGCGGCAGTAGTTATCGCAGGATTCAGTGCTTCGGCAGCTGATGTTACGGTAAAAATGAATGGTGTAGGCACAAGCGAATATATGAGCTTCAGCTCAGGCTCACCTATAATGCACAATGATACGCTTTTTGTTCCGGCAAGAGCTTTGGCAGATTCGACAGGAATGAATGTTGCGTGGGATCAGACAACAGAAACAGCAATATTTTCAGTAGATGTAAGAAACGGTGCAGATACACAGCTTAAAGCATATTGTACTGAAATGATAAATAAGGTTTCGGTTTATAATCTTGCAGTTACTCCAAAAACTGTTTCAGTTGCTTTAACAGCAGGAAATACAAATGCAGTATTGAGATTTATATTTGAGGACTGTGACGGTTCTGACATTGCAGTAGGTAAGAACGTAGCACTTTCAGTTGCTCCTGAGGTCGTAAACGATTCAACGCTTATGATTCCGCTAAGAGAAGCAGTTTCAGCATTTGGCTTACAGGTTAGCTGGAATCAGGATGATCTGGCAGTTGAAATTTCAATCCCTGAACACGCAGTAGCACCTGTCGGCTTGAAGATTGTACCTGTACATACTTCAAAGCCTGTTATCAAGCCTGTTGTTCCGGAAGCTCCGGCTGTAACATACGAAGAGGTTGTTGAGGAAAGTGCTCCTGTTGAAGAAAACAAGGGAACATATCTTGGACGCTTCAAGATAACACACTATTGCCCATGTAATCAGTGTAACGGAAGCTGGGGTAATCATACTGCATATGCAGACGAGATTAAACCGGGACAGACAATCGCAGTTGACCCTAAGGTAATAGCACCGCTAAGCTGGGTATATGTTGACGGCTACGGCTTAAGACGTGCAGAGGACTGTGGCGGAGCTGTAAAGGGTAATCATATAGATATGGCTATCCGTTATCACGGCGATGCATACGAAGTAGTTTACAGAGATGTCTGGTTACAGAACTAAAAATTTAAGGGAACCGAAAATTCGGTTCCCTTTTTTGTGTTTGGGGTAATGTGTTCAAAATATTTTTTATCCGAAAGGAATTACCCCTTAATCCATTTACCTAATCTATATACCACAACGCAGGTCCAGAGCTTCATATGATTCAAGCCAAGATCTCCATTTGAGTTTGTGCCGGTGATGATTCCGTTATCCACGCACCACTGTACCGCTTCCCTTGCCCATGCCGGCATATTCGAGTCTATGTAGTTGTAGATAAAATCACCGCCGATTGCTTCCTTTAGTCTTTGATTCTCTGCTCTGATTTCCGCAATTTCCTGCTTTAATTCCTCATACTGA
>JAZSPM010000042.1:0-5945 GCA_045537455.1 Candidatus Ornithomonoglobus sp.
TGCACTCTATTTATATATTTTTATCAGTTATATTCAAGCTTTAAAATTTCAAGTGCTGTTTCTGTATCCTCATCAACCGGAAGCACATCCCAGCCTCTGTCGTAGTTGCATACTGTTATGCCGTTTCGTTTGAGCATTGCTTTGGATATTCTTCCTTCATCAATACCATAGCATGAGCCTTCGTCATAATGCTTTATCCAAAATTTGAACACGCTATTTCTGACCTTTATTGCTCCTTCTTTCCACATACTAATCTCCTCCTCACGCACTAAGAATCATTCTGATTGCCGGAAGCTTTGCTTTTTCGTCCGAGCCGATTGCTGTGTATCTTGCGTTCACTTCGGTAAGTCCTGCCATTTGGAAGCCGTGTTTCTGGAACTCTGCAAGGGTTTCAATAAGGCTTGAGAAGGTGCTTGAAATTGTAAATTCAACAATCCCGTTTTCCTTGAGACAGTTTGCAATGTCCTCGATGTCATGTTCCCAAATGCATTCTGAGAAGTTTATCTTCTCGATCTCAGCTTCTATGCTTTCTCTGTAAGCCCAGAAGAGTGTCGGGTTAATTTCCTCTGCTCTTAAGTCCTTGACCTTGTTTGCGATTGCCTGTTCAAATGCTTCAATTTTTTTCATTTTCAAATTCCTCCGTTTTCCTGGGGTGTTCCCCTTTTGTTGTACACATATTACCATACTATTCAGATACTATCAAGTCAATTTCAAAAGTATATTATACAATGTTTCGGTAGGATTTTTGTGTATATTACAGAGCCGGATTTCACTCCGGCTCTGTGCATTTATTCGTTATTATATTGATGTATTATTGCTAATATTTTGTCCTGTTCTTCCTTTGAAAAACCAGCCGCATCCATACCTTGACGGGTAGCACAGTCTGAACATATGGCAGTTTTATTGTCTGTTCTTGAAAGTGCAGGTGGTTCAAAATATATGTTACCGCTTTAATTTCATTTTACTTTGTTCCTTTTTTTTGAGTTTATATATTTTGATTATATGTTATTAAGTTTTTCTATCAACTTAAAAAATTTGTCTTATTTATCTGTTTGCAACGGTCACCTCGTCTGAATTTTCAAGATTTAGCGCTCCACATTCACCTGTAACTATTATTTCATTTTTCTCATATCCTTTGATGCTTACATTTTTCATATTTACAGCATCGAAATTTTTAACCCTCATGAATGCTTCTTCCTCTCTATCGGGAGCAGCTGAAATTTCTACATTTTCAAGCTCAAATGTAATTTTCTCATTTTCATCTCCAAATATTGTGATAGAAGAATGAAGATTTTTAATTTTACAGTCTTTATACTTTATCTGAGTCAACGCACGATTGCAACACCACCGCGATTCCTCTGAGAATTCCATGATAAACAATTTCCAATGACCATCAAAATCACAGTTTTGGATTGTTATATTGCCGGGAGTCTTTCTTATTTTCGCCCTGTAATCACAATAATAAGTAAATACTGCACCAAGCTTGTGATTACAAGTTTCATCAGTGTAAAGACCCAAAGCTTGTTTTTCTTTACTTAAATAGTATCTATGTGCAAATCTTGCAGGAGCAAAAGACCGGCAATTATCAACAAGTATATCCGTTCCGCCAAATCTTAAGGCTGAACAAGCAGAATTAAACACACAATTTTTTATAACAACATCCAAATTATCATAACCTGCAATTGCATCATCGCCTGTATAAAGATTGCAATTTTCTATTCTTACATTATCGCAAGTTCTTATATCTATGCCATCATGACCGCCATATACTGTAATGTTTTCTATTTCAATATTTTTTGTTTCAAAAATATTATGTGCCCAATTAGCACAGTCCTTTACAATATAACCTTTTAATTTTATGTTATTACTGTCAAATATAACAATACCGTGAGGCCCTCTATACCCCTCTTCTCCATTTGCATCATAACAGTTTCTTCCGTTTATGTATGAACCCGGCTCACCTATTATAGAAACATTTTCAGCACTCAGAACATGGATTATTCCATGGTGCCATCTGTTGTAAGGATTTGTTCCTCTCGGTCTTTCCATATCCTCTGCCCTTGCAGGCTCTATTGCATCCTCTGCAAAGTCAAAATAATCTTCACAATTATCGCTTCCCTCCAATACGGCTCCACTCATAAGATGCAGAGTTGTATTAGAGCGCAGTCTTATACTTCCCGTCCTGAAAACTCCACAGGGAATTATTACCTCTCCGCCTCCATCAAGAAAACATTTATCAATAGCACTCTGTATTGCCTTAGTTTGCAACTGGTCACTTACAACCGCTCCGAAATCTAAAATATTGTACTTCATTTTAAATCTTGTCCTTTCCTACTATTTCTTCACAGGAAGAAATATATAAACATTTCTATTTTATATTATATAGCACATTTTACCCTACGTCAATAAGAAAAAAACGACTTTTTTCCAAATCGGCACTATTTTAAATGTTTTTAAAGGCAAAACGAGTTTTTTTTGCGTTATTCCCACTCCACTATTGACTTTTTTATTCTTTTGTGTTATCCTTAAATCACAAAAAAACAAATCTCGAGGATAGAAATATGAACTTATTTAAAATCAAAAAAAACGGCAAAAAATCAAATTTAGTATTTCAGATACTAAAGCTTCTTTGCATACCTATAATTATTGTTTCTATATTCGTGATAACAGAAAATTACTATTCCTTTAAAGCGAAGTTCATGTATTTTACTCTTTTGATAATCTGTCATGGCAATACCTCATTTTGCGATTTTGTTTTTGAAAATATATATAAAAAGGCTTTTGATAAAAGCCCCGCCTGCGGGCGTGAGACTAAGGAAGCAATTTTGCAATATACATCATTGCGTTTTACGCAATCTCCTATATTGTAAAAAACCTGAAAAAACATATAAAAAACAGCTAAAAACGCATTAAAAACGTATTGTTTTCAGCAGCTTAATAAACCATCACAAAACTCTCGAAAACCGCATAGCTACTTACTTTTTCAGCATTTTATATGTTTTTTCAGGTTGAACTTTTTGGCATTAAAAAAAGCCTTTAAACGTAGTAGTTACAAGGCTTTGCATATTTTTTGTCTGCCCTCCCCCTTTGCTAATTTTGCGAAAATTCACACGAAGGGGGGCGACGGTCTTTTGGCCCCATCCCCACAGAGATGATGAGGGGCCTGGGGGTCAAAAATTATATCCATATTTCGGTGTACTGTCAAACCGTCCTGTTTTCTTATCGTGACAGCGTTTGCACAGGCTTTGCCAGTTGCTTTCGCTCCACATAAGATGTTCATCACCTCGGTGTGGTATGATGTGGTCAACCACCGTTGCCGGGGTAAGCTTTCCGTTTCGTTTACACTCCTCGCATAAAGGATGTGCTTTTAAGTACAGCTTTGAAAGCCTTCTCCACTTTGATGTATATCCACGCTCGTGTGCTGTTGCTCTTTTATATTCATGTGAGTGTATCTCACAATACATTTCATGTGTAAGGTTGGGGCATCCGGGATGCCGACACGGTTTAGGGGGTTGCATCGGCATCACCGTCACCTCACTTTCTTACGGAGTGAATTAAAAGAAAATTTCTATCTTGCCGATTATAGTATAACACATATGAACATAGGATTCAAGGTGGAACTCAGGTGGAACTGATAGGAACTACATGGTCTTTTTTTCACAAAACAGAATTTTATCTAAATTTTCTAATGCTTTAACATGGAGTTTGCGAACATAACGAGGCGTAAAGCATACCTCTTTAGAAATCCAACCCCAAGTTTTATTTTCTGCATACCTGAGCCACAGTATTCTTTTTTGAGTTTCGTCATAAAGTTTATCAAGGCATTCCCAGACCTCTGCCCTTAAATCCACATATTTTGTAAGCATAGCTTTTATCTCTCTGTCCAAATCAATCACCTTTGCCATCATGTTTTCCATCATCTGATTTGAACCATTCAACTGCACAGCTTCTTTTGTAAAATCGCAAGTTGTATTCAAAGCAACCGCTCTCAAAGTTTTAAGTCTTTGTTTTTTTCGAATTATTAAATCATGCATTACAACTAATCGGTTTAAATATTCCTTTGCTGTCATTAGCAAACCTCCTTTAACACGTCCTTTACTTCATCCAGGCTTCTCACAACCACAGCCGTGCCTTCGGCTCTATGTATATTTCGGATATTAATATCCTGCAGTTTGGTTGTCTTGCCTTTCTCCGTCTTTACTTCAAATGCCACGAACCGTCCTCTGTAGCAACAGATGATGTCCGGTATCCCTGCACTCCCGTAACTACCGCCATGTTCTTTAAAACAATAACACTTGTCCAGTGTTTTTAAGTATTTTAATATCTTGTTCGTTATATCTTTTTCAAGCATGGTTTTTATATCTCCTTATATTTCGTAACACTACGTGTTACATCCTTCTTTCGCTTATAGTTACTAAAAAACATATATTATACCTTGGTTTATATAATATGTAACAATGTAACACGCTCTCCACATCTCGCGTATGTGAGGGCATTTGCATAATTCATATATTTTTATTTTATACCTATATGAGGGTATTGGGAAACCGTGTACATCGTGTGCGAGTGTGACAGCACCCTTGAAAGTGGCTTTATTACTTGCTTTTTTCATCTCTCACTGTCACACATAAATCAGTGTTGCAACGCACAAAATTTGTCAGTCCAACGGCTTTACATCATTTCCATCATCCAATTGCACAACGTAATATCTTTTTTGCACTCCGTTGACACGTTTCTGTTTTTGACGTTTACCATTCCACTTCTGCATATATCCACGCTCAAAGAACCCTGTCATACATTTCTCAACAGGATAGCTCTTTTTACTCAAAGCATCTTCGAGAGCATATTTCGTAATACAATAAGTCGCAGCATCTTCTTTCACACCAAACTTCACCAGAGCATCGTCACCGAAGGCTTTGTCGTTTGCAACGCACCAATCGGTTATGTACTGCCAAGCACGAGATATGATGTCCTCTTTCTCAAGCGAAGTATTGTTTTCAAGCATCACGGCAGCTGTGTTTACAGCATCATTAAATGCCTTAGTTTCATCGCTACCCCATATCCACATATCGGAGTAGTAATCACCAAGTGCTATGACCGAAGCATTATCAAGATGAGTAGCCGAGGAAACCTTGTCCTTTATTGCTTTCTTGATACGTTCAAAGTCGTTTTGAATCATAGCTTTACGACACTTCATTTCCTTGCATAACCTTTCAACGAACCTGCGTCCTGCAAATCCGTAATGCTTCTCGCTTGTGTTATGAAGCTCCGATGCGAACCCTTTATCATCCACAGGAACACCATGTATCTCCATAACACGGGTATTCATACCGTCATGCGAATCATCCGAGAGAAGCGGTTCTTCAGCAGTTGAGAGGATAATAAGTCTCCAGTTCGTCATGCTCTGAATCCCACCTTCTTTGCTTCCACGTATTCTTCCGAACCCGTTAGAAAGACCGTAGACAATCTGTGCCATAGGCAGACGGTTTTCGTTTGCAAGCTGACGCTCATCAAGACCGTATATAATGTTTCTGAGTGTGTCAGCTTTGCGTTCCAAACCCACAGCTGTAGCATTAAAGCTTCCCATGAGCTTTGTAGGATCGCCCCAAACCGACACTGCCATCTTGCACGCCGCTGACTTACCGCTTGTAGTATCATGCCAGATGTTTACAAAAAACACACGATGCGATAAAGGCTCTAATAACACCGACGCAAAAGACGATGCAAGCATAAATCTGCCGTAAGGGTTCTGACGAAGCTTCTTTGAATATTCAAGCCAGGTATCGTAGCTTCCCTGCTCTGCGAGACTTTTATGTATTTCATTTGAATCTTCAAAATCTGTCTCAAAGCAAATATCATTCTTTGCTGTGTAGGGAAAAAACGAAGTATTATCAATCCATCCCAGTCTCTCGGTTGACTTCATAAGCGGTATTGTTTTAGCATTT
>JAZSPM010000183.1:0-34232 GCA_045537455.1 Candidatus Ornithomonoglobus sp.
CTCGTCATAGAATCTGTATTCACTTTCTCCGCCTACTACAACTATAGGCTCGCTCCACGTTTCGCCGTCGTCATCGCTTTTTATCAGCAAAACATAATTGCCTAAGACTTCGCCGGTCCCTCCTGAATAAAACGCTGCAAAGCCTATCCAGCATCCGATAAGTCCCAGACCACATCTTATTCCGAGAACATATGCTAACAATACACCAAATATCCAACACGTAAACAACGGAACAATAAATGTAGTTTTAACGTCACCATTGGCATTTAACGACTTTTCTGAAATATTATTTATTGCTCTTGCAACCTCAACAACAATATCCACAGCCATAACACCCGCCGCCAAAGCAATAACAGTGCTGTCTGTTGTAAACATCGAAATCAAAGGCTTATGTAAAGCAAATACAACCAACGATAAAATAAAATTAGTTGTTATTGTAAGAATCATATTCTGACGGTACAAAACTTTTATCTTGTCAAAAGCATTCTGTCCTCTGTGCCTTCCCATAATAACACCGTTAGCCGTAGTTACAAATAAGTCTGAACAAATATCATTTCAAAAAACTTAGGCACTGCTATTGATGCAAGGCTTATATTATGACCATTCTCCTCAAATTTTGATAATGAAGCATCATAGAGCATTCAATCACCTTCTTCAATACGGTTGTCTCGCATTAATTGCTCACGGTATTTACCCGGTGTTATACCCTCATATTTTTTAAATATCCTTATAAAATAGCATTTATCCTGAAATCCTATTTCTTCACTTACTTCATCAAGGGTATTATCCGATATTCGCATAATATTCTTTGCCACATTTATTCTTAATAAGTTACGGTATTTTATTATGTTACAATTCATAATTTTTTTAAAAATACGGTTTGCATAATCAAAATTGATAAAAAATTCTCTTTCTATATCCTGACTGCCAATATCATTCATATAGTTTTTTTCGATATATTCTACAATCCTCATGACCGTATTATAAATCTTAGAGCTTTCAATATGACTATCCTTTTCCATCTGCTCAACTTTTGTATTTTCAAGCTTTATTAAAAGATTTAAAAATGCATTTGAGATATTTATCCGCCGTTCCATATCCTGATACATACGTTTAAAAGAATTATTTTCCAAAATATTTAAACACCATTCAAAAAAACCTTTGTTTTCTATTTTATTCATCTGAGGAAGCATTGCTTTCATGAAATTATAACAATCAGAATTATACTTATCAGCTTTAAGGAAATTCATTCTTTTTTCTCTTACTGTATGATAATACTCATTATCAGTCATTTCATATTCCCTAAAGCCGTCCGTTTCAAAATGAATATAATAATATTTACAATATGTACTTTTCAGCGGTCTATGGTAATCACCTTTTTTAAATATATAAATATCACCTTCACAAAGATGTATCTCTTTCCCGCTCGCTTCAAGGCACAATTCTCCCTCAACTATAACATACATTATATGCTCAGGAGCATATCTTTCCTTATGAAGCCGTGGTGAAACAAGTGTTTCCATTCCCCATAATATTATTTGGGGAATGGTGTTCAAATCAAATTCAAAGCATCTCATAATTTTAATTTATTACAGACAGGATTTGTGTAAGTTTTTTTCATAAATACCACCCTTTCACGTTGTGTTGTACTCATTATATCATCAACAACACAAAAATGCAATACTAATAACGACACATCATTGCACAAAAGCGACTTTTTCTGCAAAACAAAACACGCCGTTATGGCGGCGCTTTTTAATATTATTAAAAGAGAGAGATGTTAAAGATTTAAATATCTTCAACTATTTTATTTTACCATTAAAATCAAAAAACGTAAATAATATTATTTCACTCACTTATGATAAATTTTCATTATATTTCCCATTCTGATAATATATAATTCTTGACATGCTTTTAAAATTATAGTATAATTATAACAATTAAAATATTTAACAAATGAAAGGATTTTATTCACATGGAAAGAGAACATTTAAAGAGCCGTTTAGGCTTTATACTGCTCAGTGCAGGCTGTGCAATTGGAGTTGGAAACGTATGGAAATTCCCATACATGGCAGGTCAGTACGGAGGCGGAATTTTTGTATTAATTTACCTTTTCTTTTTGCTTATGATGGGCGTTCCCGCAATGACACTTGAATTTGCGGCAGGGCGTGCAAGTCAGAAAAGTATCGCAAAAATATTTAACACACTCGAAAAGCCCGGTCAGAAATGGCATCTGTTCGGATATGCGGCATTAGCAGGCAACTTTATACTGATGATGTTCTACACTGTCGTATCAGGCTGGATTCTTCATTATTTTGTTTCAATGACAACAGGTGAATTTTCAGGTCTGACCCCTGAACAAGTAGGTGGAGTATTTGACAGTATGCTTGCAAATCCCGTATCACTGATTATATATACTGTAATCATCATAACTGCAGGCTTTGGCATATGCTCAATAGGGGTACAAAAGGGACTTGAGCGTATGACTAAATTTATGATGATGGCATTACTTGTAATTATGATTGTTCTTGCAATTAACAGCATATTTATGGACGGTGGCTCGGAAGGTCTTACATTCTATCTGCTACCTGATATTCAGAAATTAAAAGATGCCGGTATAATAAATGTAATAGTCGGTGCTATGAATCAGGCGTTCTTTACGCTAAGCATAGGAATCGGCTCAATGGCAATCTTCGGAAGCTACATCGGCAAAGACCGTTCACTTTTAGGCGAATCAGTAAATGTTGCACTTCTTGATACATTCGTAGCTATTGCATCAGGACTTATTATATTCCCTGCCTGCTTTGCTTACGGAGTTAAGCCTGACAGTGGCCCAAGCTTGATTTTTATAACACTTCCGAATATTTTCAACAATATTCCACTTGGACGTCTTTGGGGAAGCTTATTCTTCGTATTCATGACATTTGCAGCATTCTCAACAGTTCTTGCTGTATTTGAAAATATCATTTCATGCGTGATGGATTTATCAAGCTGGAGCAGAAAAAAGACTTGTCTTATCTGCTGTATTGCAATGATAGTTCTTGTTCTGCCATGTATATTCGGATTTAATCTGCTAAGCAATATTCAACCGCTTGGTGACGGTTCAACTATCATGGATTTAGAGGACTTTATAGTAAGTAATGTTTTACTTCCTGTAGGCTCGCTTATATTTGTCCTGTTCTGCGTTACACGCTACGGATGGGGCTGGGATAAATTTGTTGCCGAAGCTAATGAAGGCAAGGGCTTAAAGGTTCAAAAATGGATGCGTTGGTACATGGCATACGTTTTGCCTGTTATCATAATCGCAATATTCATTGCCGGAATTATAAATATAATTAAATAAATTTTCCGTATAACTCAAGAGAAACTCCCTTTTTTCATCATTTTTATAAATTCTTTTGCATAGAATTGTATAAATATATGGTGGAGGGAGAAAAATGAAGGATTATATTGAAGAGCGGGCAGTCGAACTCGCTCACTACATAATTGAAAACAATGCAACAGTGAGAAAAACAGCAAGCGTATTTAATATTTCAAAATCAACGGTACATAAAGACGTTCATGAACGGCTTTTAAAAATAAACAAGGCTTTATATCTTGAGGTTCAGAAGATACTTGAAATAAACAAAGCAGAACGCCACATACGAGGCGGTATGGCAACAAAAGAAAAATATATAAAAATGCGTAACTCTGCATAAATATTAAATTTTTTATGAATTTTCATAAAACACTGGTAATTTGTTTTATTTTATAGTATAATAACCTCAGAAAGGTGATGTTTTATGCTTATAGAACAAATGACAAACAGAGAATACCATACCGCAATGCTGTTGTATTCTGCAGCTTTAAAGGAGCTTGACGTAAAGCTTCAGATAATAAATGAAGAATTTTCGACACGATTGAAGTCTAATCCTATTGAACATGTAAAATCAAGACTGAAAACTCCTTCATCTATCGCTAAAAAGCTTGTTAAGAGAGGCTTTGAGCCTACTCTTGAAAACGCCATACAGCATATTGACGACATTGCAGGTATTCGTATTATCTGTTCTTTTACAGAGGACATTTATCATATTGCCTCTGTTCTTCAAAGACAAAGCTATATAAATGTATTAAAAATAAAGGATTATATGCAAAAGCCAAAAGCTAATGGCTACAGAAGCTATCATATGATTGTTGAAATACCTGTTTTTATGTCCGGCAAAACGGAAATGACAAGAGTTGAAATCCAGATAAGAACCATCGCTATGGATTTCTGGGCAAGTCTTGAACATAAAATACGATATAAATTCGAAAGTGAAGTTCCGCAAAACATAAATGAGGACTTATTTGAATGTGCGGCAATAATTTCTTCACTTGACGAAAAAATGCTTTCACTTAATAGTGAAATTGAACAGTATGAAAAAGCTTCGGAAGAATAGTTTTTCATTTACATAAAACAAAAGACAGAAACGGATTCCGTTTCTGTCTTTTATGTTTGTTATTAAGAATTACTTATTAACAGCGTCCTTTAAAGCCTTACCAGCCTTAAATGCAGGAACCTTTGATGCAGCGATTTTAATAACTTCGCCTGTTCTTGGGTTCTTACCTGTTCTTGCATCTCTTGCTCTTACCTCGAAAGTACCGAAGCCAACAAGCTGAACCTTGTCACCCTCGCAAAGAGCTGTCTTGATTGCATCTGTAACAGCTGCTACAGCTGCTTCTGCCTGTTTCTTTGTAAGCTCTGCATTCTGTGCTACAGCAGCTACTAATTCTGTCTTATTCATATTGAATGTCCTCCTTATATATATTTTATAAATTCTATGACTTTTAAATAAAGTCATACATCAATTAACATTTTATTATAAAATTCCCGAATTGTCAAGTGTTTTTCTATATTTTTCCGAATAAATCCTTAATTTTTCTTAATTTTCTCCCAAATTTCGTCCATTTCCTGTAAATTTAGCTCCGAAAGGTCTTTATTTTCTGCTTTTACAGCGTTTTCAAGCTTTTCAAATCTTCTTATAAATTTATTTGTTGCTGCAGAAAGTGCGGTCTCGCTATTCACCTTTAAAAATCTGCCCAGGTTGACAACTGCAAATAATAAATCACCAAGCTCCTCTTCTTTCTCCTGCTGAGTCTTGGCTTCCTTTACTTCTTCAACCTCCTCGGCAATCTTTTTGTATACATCATCAATATTGTCCCAGTCAAACCCGGGGGCAGCAGCCTTTTTCTGAACCTTTTCCGCACGCATAAGTGCCGGCAGATATGTTGGCACATCCTTTAATGCCGCTGTATATGAATCAAGCTGTTTTTCTTTCTTTTTATTTTCCTCCCATGTATTCAGTGCTGCTTTTGCATCCTCTGCCTTATCGTTTCCAAACACATGAGTATGACGTGTTATAAGCTTTCTGCACACCTCATTCAGCACAACATTAAAATCAAAGGCTCCCCTATCCTCTGCAAGCTGAGAATGAAACGCCACCTGCAAAAGAACGTCACCAAGCTCATTTGCAAAATCATGATCACTGCCGTTATCAAGAGCATCAACCGCTTCATAACATTCTTCTATCATATTCTTCTTTATCGTTTCATGAGTTTGTACTCTGTCCCACGGGCATCCGTTCTCACCTCTTAAAATTGAAAGTATTTCAAAAAGGTCATCTATTGTATATTGTTCCTTATTCAAATCCATCGTAAACTCCTCCAAAAATAAAATTACAGATTCATTATAACATTTATTTTATTTATTTTCAAGAGTTTATCTGTATTTATATTTATTGCACCCGTAAGAATCAGCATCAGGATATATCCAGTCAAAGAAATAACCCCTGTTATTGCAGCCTGAAGTATTGTATTATTAAAATACATCTGTATGGGCTGCTTTACAAGAATGATAAGACCGCACATAAGCACACCTGACAGTACAGGCTTTATAATTGTTTCCGTAATTCTGAATTTTAAACTCATAATTTTCCTGACTATTAATATGCTTACCGCCATCATACAAAAAGCACTTATATTGGCACTAAGAATTGCACCGTATATTCCCATCTCTTCCATAAAAACAGTGTTAAGAATAATTTTCAGCATCGCACCCACTGCTGTATATATAAATACAGTCATAATTCTTCCCGATGCCTGTATAATTGATGTCAGTATATTCCCCGTACACATTGTTATAACACACGGCGAAATCATCATAAGCATATACACTGACGCTGTGTTTCCAAAAAGAATCTGCAAAATTTCACTGCCCATAAAAAACATTATAATACCACACGGAAGTGCAAACATTACAGTAAGCTTAAATGCCGCAAATGTAGCCTTTCTTGCTTTATGTAAATCATTAACTGCAAAAGCTCCCGATATAACCGGCAAAAGACTTACTCCAAGCGTTGCCAATATTCCTACAGGAAGATGAAATACTGTCAGTGCATATCCTGTATAAGCTCCGTAAATTCTTCGTGCTTCTGCAGTATCAAGACCGCTTTTTATAAGCCCTGACCTTACCACAGTAGTATCTACAACCGAAAGCATAGCGGATATAACAGAAGCAAATAAAAGAGGGACTGCAATTTTATAAACAGCTTCGAGTACCTCCTTTTTTTCATCCTGCGTACAATTCAACTTTCCCCGTTCAGACAACTTATATATCACCACAAAAACAGCAGTTGCTACAGCCTCTCCTATAGTCACACCCATCACCGCACCGCCTGATGCAACACTTACTCCAAGCTCTATAAAGGCTTTTGCAAGAATATATCCCACCACAAGCTTCGTTATTGACTCTATAACCTGCGAAACAGCTGTGGGTATCATATTTGATACCCCCTGATAATAGCTTCTTATTCCTGCCCCTGCAGCCACCAAAAACACGGATGGCGCAATCATACGTATTGCAAATACTGCTTTTTCTTCTTTCATCGCAGGTGCAAAAAACTCTGCACCAAAATATAATAATGCACTTCCTGCCAATCCTATTATCAATAATATACGGTTTACAGCCTTAACGGTATACTTCACCATATTCTGCTTTCCCAATGCAGAATATTCCGATACAAGCTTTGACACCGCAAAAGGCAGTCCCGAAATCACAAATGCTAAAAACAGCACATAGATATTAAACGATGTGTTATATATAGCCATTCCTTCCTCACCTATTATATACGTGAGCGGAATTTTAAAAACAGCACCAAGAATTTTTGATACTGTATTTGCCACTATCAGAATAAACGCACCTGTAAGAAAATTTTGTTTTTTCAACTCATCAACCCCTTGCTTTTTCATATAATATATGGTATAATAAATTTTATGATATATATTTTGTTAATTTGCAGAATAAACAAAAATTCCAATTAATTTTTTCTGTTTTTATCAGGGGGATTACGTATGAAGAAAAAAATTTTATCACTTATCTTTTTAGTCGCATTACTTATTTCATTTGCAAGCATTTCATACGCATATGAATTTCCATCATCATTCTGGTCGATGAATGAATCATATACATATGCAAGAGATACTAAAAACTATCCAAATATAATAAAATACGGAACAAAAATCATAAATTTGCTTGAATCTGAGCCAACAAATCAAAAAACAATACAAGCTCTTGCACCAAGATACTATGACGTTGCCTTTGCTTATTATCGAACAAAGGATTATGACAACGCCTATAAATATTTTAACAAATATATACCTTACGGTGAAAGAATGGGATGGGGTGACGGAGTAAAAATAGCAAAAGCATTCTTACATCAGCTCCCGTCGTTTCTTGAGATTTATAAACACACTCCAAATGAACAGCTCTATTTCGGTGCAAAAAATGAACCTCACGGAGTTTTGTATGGACAGGTAAGCGAACGCTCGTTACCGGGCGATTCCATGGTTTTACTATATGTTGAATACGGACTATATTCAGATATAAACTGGGCACGTGCAATATTCAAAAAAGCACAAGAAACAGGCAGAGCCGTAGAGCTTGCACTGAATTTCCCTAATCAAGGCTCTGATGCACGTGCAATAACGGAATCAGACGCATTCCTGGACGAAGTATATAAAATGGTCAGTGAATATCCTGACGTTCCTGTATATTTAAGAATTGCAGCTGAAGTAAACATATGGGATAACATCTGTACCCCGGAAGAATTCAAAACTGCATTTAATGTTATAGCAACACGAATGAAACAACTTCCCAATGTTGCAACAGTATGGAGTATTGCACATACAGACCGTTGGGCAAAAGAAAACACTGCTGATCTGTTTTATCCGGGAGATGATATTGTGGACTGGGTAGGCGTAACAATCTACTGTAACAAGCATTTTGAAGCACAAGATTGGGGCGATGATATTTTTAACGAAGTATATTTTAAAACAGGTCACAGTGCAGACCCTGTGCTTATGATTCAGGATACAGTGCAAAAATACGGTTCAAGAAAGCCTATTATGATTTCCGAATGCGGAAGTGCATATTACACCAACGGTGAAATCTCCGAATTGCATCATGAATGGGGTGCTGATTATCTGAAACAGATTTATTCATATGTACCTATGGTTTATCCTCAGGTAAAGCTTATGGCATATTTTAACGTAAAAATCGACGATGAATATAACTGGTATGATTTAGAGCATTCCACAGCACTTACAAACGCATATTATCAGATGACGGAATCCCCGTGGTTTATAAAATTCGAAAATACAAACAGAGCAAGAAGCTTTTTTGAACCTGTATACAATAACATAAGTGCCGCAGGCACATTTACCGTCAGTGCATATCCGCACTTATACGGAGCAGATTCAATTACTGTTGACTATTATCTTAACGATCAACTCGTGGCATCAGCTAATGAGCCTCCGTTCACTGCTGAAATCTTCTGCGAAGTAGGTACACACAGATTAAAAGTTACTGCAAAAGGAAATAATGGTATATTCAGGACAAGAAATTACACGGTATATGGTCAGGAGCCGGATCCTACTCCTGCGCCAACCGTGTGTCCCTTTCGTGGCGAAGATTTTGACTCAACTAATCCGGATAATTTCACAGATATTTCAGAAGCTACAGACGATTTAAGATATGTTCTTGAAAAACATATTATGAATGGTTACGAGGACGGAACATTTCGTCCGACAAGCACAATAACACGTGCTGAATTTGCAACGATGATTTGCCGAATGATGGGATATTCGGCAGAAGAATCATGCACCTTTGAAGATTCCAAAGACCATTGGGCATCAAAGCATATCAAAGCCTGTGTAGATTCAGGTGTAATAA
The DNA here is from genome assembly GCA_045537455.1 of Candidatus Ornithomonoglobus sp. Classification (GTDB taxonomy): domain Bacteria; phylum Bacillota; class Clostridia; order UBA1381; family UBA1381; genus Ornithomonoglobus_A. Next base: position 9,248 of record JAZSPM010000183.1, read on the forward strand.
ACGGTTTTTCCGCAAACAAATTTGCACCTGATGATAATATTACTATTGAACAGGCATTAAAGATTATAACTCTTGTTGCCGAAATGGCTGAACCCGATACAACATATCCTGACGGTTTTATAGCCGCAGCGATTTCAAACGGACTTACAAACAATCTTACAACAAGGATTTACGATTCACCGTTAAAACGAATTGATGCCGCATCAATAATAGCACAGGCAGCAAAAAAATAAAAATACCGCTTCGAGCTTTCGAAGCGGTATTTTTTTATTATTCTTCTTCAAATGCGTCTTTACCAAGACCGCATACAGGACATACCCAATCCTCAGGTACATCCTCCCATGCTGTTCCGGGAGCAACTCCGTTATCAGGATCTCCAACAGCCGGGTCATAAACGTATCCACATGGACAAGCATATTTTTTCATACTGAATCACACCTTTCTGAATTACAATATTTATATTATATCCAATGTTTTTTTCTGATATGCTTTAATTTTAAGATTATCCTTATCCCAATAACACATCAGAAATCAACATAATGCAAAATCCTATTAAAAGCGCATAGGTTGCGCCTCTTTCACTTCCGTGAGCATGAGTTTCGGGAATCATTTCATCACTTATTACGTAAAGCATCGTTCCGCCGGCAAAAGCAAGTGCAAACGGCAATATAGCAGATGCCACACTCACCGCAAAATATCCTATAAGAGTTCCGACCACCTCAACAAGCCCCGTAGCAAATGCACATATCAATGTACGCTTTGGCGAAATCCCTGCCGCAAGCATAGGTGAAATTATAACCATACCCTCGGGTATATTCTGCAAAGCAATACCGCCTGCTATAAGTAACGCTTCAGATGTATTGCCCGAACCAAAGCCCACACCTGCCGCAATGCCCTCAGGCAGATTGTGTATTGCAATAGCCGTTACAAACAAAAGCACCTTATCTATACTTGAATTTCTTTTATGCTCCTCAATATCGGCTCCTGCAAGCTTGTGCAGATGCGGAACGAGCTTGTCTATAAGATTCAGGCACAATGCACCCGTAAAAATACCCGTTACTGCAAAAACCAAGCCGTATTTTCCGCCGTATTCAAGCGACGGTAGTATAAGCCCAAGCACTGCCGCTGCAAGCATAATGCCTGCCGCAAAGGACAACACAATATCACTAAAGCGATGAGAGATTTTTTTGAACATAAAACCGATTATTGAGCCAATGAGCGTTGCTCCGCCCACACCCAACGCGGTTAAAAGTACAAGCTTCATAATTCCCTCCTGTAAATTTCAGGATTAATATTTTTTGATTCCTATATCACGTCTGTAATGTGCATCCTTGAAGCTTATCTTTTCAACTGCTTCATATGAACGCTTAATTGCCGCATCAAGGTTTTCTGCAACTGCAGTAACGCCAAGTACACGTCCACCGTTTGTAACAGTTTTTCCGTCCTTAACAGCCGTTCCTGCATGGAATACTGTTATATCGCTTTCCTTTGCAACAGCATCAAGACCTGAAATTTCATAACCCTTTTTATATTCAACAGGGTATCCTCCTGATGCCATAACAACGCATACTGCGGCATTATCCTCCCATTCGATTTCAATTTCATCAAGACGCTCATCAATTACAGCCTCCATAATTTCAACCAAATCAGTTTTTAATCTTGGCAGAACAACCTGTGTTTCAGGGTCACCGAAACGGCAGTTATATTCAATAACCTTAACGCCATTTTCTGTCATCATAAGTCCGTAGTAAAGTACACCCTTAAACGGTCTGCCTTCAGCCGCCATTGCCTTTATTGTTGGCAGGAAAATATTCTCCATGCACTCGTCAGCCTTAGCCTTATCATATAAACGGCTTGGCGAGAAGGTACCCATACCGCCTGTATTCAAGCCTTCGTCATTATCAAACGCTCTCTTATGGTCTTGTGCCGAAACCATCGGCTTTACAGTTTTACCATCTGTAAATGCAAGCACAGAAACCTCAGGTCCTGTTAAAAATTCCTCAATAACAACACAGCTTCCGCTCTTTCCGAATTTACCGTTATCTATCATTTCATGCACTGCTTCTTCTGCTTCTGCCAAATCCTGAGCAATTATAACACCCTTACCAAGTGCCAATCCATCAGCTTTGATAACAGCCGGGAATGTACCCTTTTTAAGATATTCAATAGCTGACTCACTATCCGTAAACACCTCATAGCCTGCTGTAGGAATATTATACTTTTTCATAAGCTCCTTCGAAAAAGCTTTACTTCCTTCAATAATTGCGGCATTTGCACGAGGTCCGAATGCTCTTATGCCCGCCGCCTCCATAGCATCAACCATTCCGTCAACAAGAGGGTCATCAGGCGCAACCATAACAAGGTCGATTGCATTATCCTTTGCGAATGCAACCATTTTTTCCTTGTCCATTACGTTTATGTCTACACATTCTGCAAGCTCTGCAATTCCACCGTTACCGGGTGCACAGTAAATTTTATCAATCTTCGGCGACTGAGCAGCCTTCCATACGATTGTATGCTCACGTCCACCGCTTCCTATTACTAATAATTTCATTTTCTATCTCCTTTATTAATGATGGAATAATCTGATTCCCGTAAATGACATAATCATACCGTACTTGTTACAAGTATCAATAACATTATCATCACGAATTGAACCGCCCGGCTGAGCAATATATTTTACGCCGCTCTTATGTGCTCTTTCGATATTATCTCCGAATGGGAAGAATGCATCTGAGCCCAAAGTAACCTCTGTGTTCTTGTCAAGCCATGCACGCTGTTCCTCTTTTGTGAATACAGGTGGCTTAACCTTGAATATCTTCTCCCATGCACCGTCTGCAAGAACGTCCATATACTCGTCCGAAATATATACGTCGATTGCATTATCACGGTCGGCACGCTTGATATTATCAACAAACTGAAGTGACAACACCTGCGGTGACTGTCTTAACCACCATATATCAGCCTTGTTACCTGCAAGACGTGTGCAGTGTATTCTTGACTGTTGTCCTGCACCGATACCGATAGCCTGACCGTCCTTAACGTAACATACGCTGTTTGACTGTGTATATTTTAATGTGATAAGCGAAATCATCATATCACGCTTTGCATCGTCTGAAAGCTCCTTGTTTTCTGTAACAATATTTGCCAACAGCTCAGTATTTATATCAAGCTCGTTTCTGCCCTGTTCAAATGTAATGCCGAATACCTGCTTGCGTTCAATTTCAGCCGGAACATAATTCGGATCAATCTTGATTACATTATAGCTTCCGTTTCTCTTTGCCTTTAAAATTTCAAGAGCTTCGTCTGTATATCCCGGAGCAATTACACCGTCTGAAACCTCTTTCTTTATAAGAAGTGCTGTTGCCTCGTCACATACATCTGAAAGTGCAATAAAATCACCGAATGATGACATTCTGTCAGCACCTCTTGCTCTTGCATATGCATTTGCAAGCGGAGTAAGTTCAACATCGCCTGTGAAATATATCTGCTTTAATGTATCTGACAATGGCAGACCAACTGCCGCTCCTGCCGGTGATACGTGCTTAAATGACGTTGCCGCAGGAAGTCCTGTTGCTTTCTTTAGCTCCTTAACCAACTGCCAGCCGTTAAGAGCATCTAATAGATTAATATATCCCGGCTTACCGCTTAAAACCTCAAACGGAATTTCTCCGTTCTCCATAAAAACTCTTGACGGCTTCTGATTTGGATTACAGCCGTACTTTAATTGCATTTCGTTCATTTTATTTGTTCCTTTCTGTATTCTTGTTTATAATCTTTGACTTAACCTCACCTGTGGCAATATCAATAAATCTTACAAACAACGACACTTTATTATCTTCATTAAGACTACTCCAAAGCTTATCAGCAAATTCATCCATGTCATTTGGAATTTCAACAAGCTTAGGCTCGCCCTCAAATGAAGGAAGCGGATTTCCGTCGCCCATGTATGTGTGTATAAAATGACCTTCGCCGTTTATCGGGTTCTTATAGCTGTATGTAAATCTCTGACAGCTTTCAGGATTACCGTTTGCACTCTTTAAAATTGACATTGCATAGTTATAACCGCCCTCGTCAATCTTCATTATACCTGAAATTCTCGGTGTGAAGTTAGGAGCATCGTCCTCAAATTCACGAGTACGAAGTGACTGCTCAAATGTCATCTGCTGATTCATAAGCTCATAGATTGTGTCTGTCTGGTCACCGTTTGTAACAATTGTTTTGTTTCCCAAAACTCTTACAGGAGCATAAATTATCAGATGCGGGTCCTCAAGCTTTGACGGGTCAAATGCCTGTGTACGTATTCCGTCGCCGTCCTCAACAAACACTCTGTTACGGCTGTTTACGCTTCTTCCCATAATAAAATATGCTGTTACTGCAGATTTTCCGTCAGCAGATTTTCCGATTACAATACCTCTGCCCGGATAGTCATTATTTTGCAATTCTTCGTAAATATTTATTTTTTTCATTTTTAATTCTCCTTACATACCATTTCAACTGCCTGAGGCAATATTATCCATTCAGCTTCCTCCATAACACGTCTTTGCAGAACCTCCGGAGTATCACCCTCCTGAATATATACTGCTTTTTGCATTATGATTTTTCCGCCGTCAACAACCTCGTTCACAAAGTGAACCGTTGCGCCCGTAACCTTAACTCCGTATTCAAGTGCAGCCTCATGAACATTTAAGCCGTAGAAGCCGTCACCACAGAATGACGGAATAAGCGACGGATGGATATTGATTATTTTATCCGAATATTCCTTTAATAAATCTCCGCCTAAAATCGCAAGATACCCTGCAAGCACAATAATATCAACCTGCATTTCCTTCATATACTTGCATATCTGACGGTTAAACTCATCATTATCGCCGCCGCAATCAGCATTCTTTCTGATTACTTTAGTAGGAATATCAGCTTTTTTTGCTCTTTCAAGTCCGTAAGCATCGGAACGGTTTGAGCAGACACACACAATCTGACCGCTTTTTATAATTCCGCTTGCCTGTGCATCAATAAGTGCCTGCAAATTCGTTCCGCCTCCGGAGATTAATACACCTATTCTTTTCATATGATGTCTACACCCTTTTCGCCTGTTTCAAGATGTCCCAAAACGTACGCTTTTTCGCCTGCTTCCTCAAGACACTTCAAAGCCTTGTCAGCCTTATCCGCATCAACAGCGACTATCATACCGATACCCATGTTGAATGTGTTATACATATCTCTTTCAGGAATATCTGCCATCTTCTGCATAAGATTAAATATCGGAAGAATATCCCATGAACCCTTTTTGATAACTGCCTTTAATCCGTCAGGAAGCATTCTTGGAACATTTTCTATAAATCCGCCGCCTGTGATATGTGAAACTGTATTTATTCCAACCTCTTCTATAAGCTTTAATAAAGGCTTAACATAAATTCTTGTTGGTGTAAGAAGCTCTTCGCCTATCTTCTTTCCAAGCTCTTCTGAATATGTATTAAGCTTTTCCTTTGCGTCAGGGTCGTTAAGACCGAAAATCTTTCTTACAAGAGAATATCCGTTTGAGTGAACACCGCTTGATGCAATACCGATAAGCACGTCGCCCGCCTTTGCACGGTCACCGTCTGTAATCTTTGATTTTTCAACAACACCTACGCTAAATCCTGCAAGGTCATATTCATCAACAGGATAGAAGCCCGGCATCTCAGCTGTTTCGCCGCCAACCAATGCACAGCCTGCAATAACACATCCGTCTGCAACGCCTTTTACGATTTGTGCAACCTTTTCAGGAACATTCTTGCCTACTGCAAGATAGTCAAGGAAGAACAACGGCTTTGCTCCTGAGCAAGCAACGTCATTTACACACATTGCAACACAGTCCTGACCGATTGTATCATGCTTGTCCATAAGGAAAGCAACTCTTAACTTTGTACCTACGCCGTCTGTACCCGAAACAAGAACGGGATTTTCATAGCCCTTTGGAATTTCAAACAGACCGCCGAAACCGCCTATTCCACCTAAAACTCCTTCGATTGCTGTCTTTTTAACGTCGTCTTTAATAAGTCTTACCGACTCGTAGCCCGCCTCAACGTCTACACCTGCTTGTTTGTACGCATTTTCACTCATGATTTTATTCTCCTTTTTATGCTAATTTTTTTACAGCTTCTTTTATTTTTTCATTCTTCTGCATTACGCCGTCAACCATCTTCTGCTTTTCAGCATGAAGCATATTCTTTAAATAATCATATTTCAGTGACAGCATTTGTGCTGCAAGAATTGCCGCATTTGTACCGTTATCTATTCCTACTGTTGCAACAGGGATTCCCGGAGGCATCTGTACTGTTGCAAGAAGAGCATCCATACCGTCAAGTGTTGACTTGATAGGAATTCCTATAACCGGAACGATTGTATGTGCAGCAATAACTCCGCCCAGGTGTGCAGCCATACCCGCTGCGCATATGATTACACCTATACCGTTTGCTTCTGCATTCTTTGAAAATTCAGCAGCAGCATCAGGTGTTCTGTGTGCAGATATTACATTTACATCCACTTCAATTTCAAATGCTTTTAATTTTTTTATACAGCTCTCTAATTTGGGAAAATCTGAATCCGAACCCATAATAAGAGCAACCTTAGGTTTATTCATAATAATTAATTCCTTTCTTTAATTTATACCTAATATATATACTACCAAAAATCGGACAAAAAGTCAATATATATATCGTCCAAATTATTTTAATCTTACATAGATTTTACATGATTATGTATACAATTTTACAAAATTCGTGATATAATATAAATAACAAAAAATACATACAATAGATTTAACGGAGGATTAATTATGAGTATTTTTAGTGTTTTCAGTCTTTTTGGCGGTCTTGCCATGTTCCTTTACGGAATGAATATCATGGGTGACAATCTTGAAAAACTTGGAGGTGGACGTTTTGAAAGTATTCTTGAAAGGCTTACAAACAGTCCAATAAAGGGCGTTTTTTTAGGCATTATCGTTACAGCTGTAATTCAGTCATCATCTGCAACAACGGTAATGGTTGTCGGATTTGTTAACTCAGGCATAATGAAGCTCTCACAGGCAATAGGCGTAATCATGGGTGCAAATATAGGTACAACAGTGACATCATGGATTCTGAGCTTATCGGGAATCGAAGGAGAGGCTTGGTATATTCAGATTTTAAAGCCTGTAAACTTTACTCCAATACTTGCAGTTATCGGCATTGCAATGCAGATGTTCTCCAAAAGCGACAAAAAACATAACATCGGAAATATTCTTCTTGGATTCGCTGTTTTGATGTTCGGTATGGATACGATGTCTGCGGCAGTTAAGCCATTAAAGGACGTACCTGAATTTACAAACATTTTAACTATGTTCCAAAACCCTTTACTTGGTGTTCTTGCCGGTGCTTTGCTTACAGCCATTATTCAGTCATCATCTGCGTCGGTTGGTATATTGCAGGCATTATCCGCAACAGGAAGTATTACATTTGGTGCAGCTATCCCTATAATCCTCGGTCAGAATATCGGTACCTGTGTAACAGCACTGCTTTCATGCATCGGCGCAAACAAAAATGCACGCCGTGCAGCGATGGTGCATCTGTACTTTAACATAATCGGAACGTTTGTATTCCTTGCAGGCTTCTATATCCTGAATGCAATTATAGATTTTGCATTTGTGGACAGCGCTGTAAATGCATTTAACATAGCGGTTGTTCATACAATCTTCAATTTGACTGCCACAACTATTCTTTTGCCGTTTAATAAGGTTCTTGAAAAGCTCGCAATTCTTACCATTAAAGATGACAAGCAGGAAGAAAAGGTTATTCTTCTTGATGAGAGATTTCTTGTTACTCCGTCATATGCTATTGAAAGAAGTAAGACTCTTACAAATGACATGGCATACATCGCTCAGGAATCATTTGAGCTTGCACTGAAATGTATGGATAACTATTCAGAAAAACTTATGAAAATGGTTGATGAGGATGAAACAAAAACTGACGAATATGAAGATATTATCGGAAGCTATCTTGTAAAGCTAAGCGGTAAGGATTTAACTTTTGCAGATTCTCAGAAGGTATCATTACTTCTTCATGCAATCGGCGATATTGAGCATATTTCAGACTATACTCAAAGAATTGCACGTATTGCCGAAGAAATTAACACTAAAAAAATTGTATTCTCAGAAAAAGCAACTACTGAACTTAATATAATGCGCGATGCCGTTAACGAGGTTATCTCGCTGACTGTTAATGCATTTGTTACAGGCGACAGACGTTCAGCCGAAAAGGTTGAGCCGCTTGAGGATTTGATTGACGATATGAAGGCAGAGCTTAAAACACGTCATATTCACCGTTTGCAAGAAGGAAAATGCACTGTTGAGCTTGGCTTTATATTCACCGACTTTATCGGAAGTCTTGAAAAGATTTCGGACTGCTGTATGAATATTGCACTTTCTGTTATACAGCTATCCGAGGACAGCTATGACAAGCATCAGTACATGACCGAAGAAAAAGGTTCAAATGAAAAATACAAAGAACGCTTTAATGAATACAGCAAGAAATATGCATTGCCGTTTTCAAAATCAGGATTATCGGCACAGAATTAAAAAAAATGTTCCTCTTAAAAATAAGAGGAACATTTTTTATTCAGCTATTCCATATTTCGTCTTTATTCTGTCAAGCTTTTCTGTCATCGGCTGTGCCGCAATCCACAAGAAAAATGCAGTCGCAGCCGCATGAACCAAATCAAACGGAAAGCCCATTACAAATGATAAAATAATCATCTCCTTAGTAGGATTATCCTGCCATAATATAACCGATGCCGGATTCATAATTCCACCGTATATTATAATTACGGAGAATATTCCAAAAATGCACAAGGATACTTTTGTTTTAAGAAGAAATCCTTTTTTGAACAGTATACCCGCAATAAATCCTACAATACCCATTGCAAACATCTGCCACGGCGTCCACGGCCCCTGACCAAACGGGAAATTTGACAAAAATGCACTTATCGCCCCTACCAGGAATCCTGTTTCACCGCCAAAGCACACTCCTGCAATTATAACAAGTGCCATCATCGGCTTAAATTGAGGCAGCATAGAGAACGCCGCACGTCCTGCAACAGTAATCGCACACAAGACTGCTATTATAACAAGCTCCCTCGGCTGAGGTTTTCTGTCCTCAAAAACAAGCATAAAAGGAACCATCGTTTCAATAATTATCAACAGGCTTATGAAATAATATTTTTTATCGTCAAGGAAATAAAAGCCCGTATAAATCGTAAGCGGTACTGCTATCAAAATCATCAATATACTTACTACCGTTCTTTTTGACAGTATTCTCTTTGTCGACTGTACCTGCTTAGGCATTGTGCCTATAAGCTTATGCGGTAATAAGCAATGGAGACTTACTCCTGCAAAAAGTATCGTTACAATATGTACTATAACGCTTCTGTTATCCTCATATTTATTTTGAAACATTATTACTGTTATTACAAATAATATCGCAAATACTATTCCCAATATAATTTTAAAAGGACTTTTCTTTAATTTATTTTCCGTTTTTTTCTCTATTGTATTTACCTTGAATTCTTTTATCTCTTCCGCTCTTTTTTCGGGCATTTTTCCGCAGGCTCTGATAATGTCATCTGCAAGTACAGCATTATCAATTATGCCTCTTGATATACGGTTTGCAGCTGTAGTATAAAAGCTCTTACCCGCAAAAAATTCTCCCGGTTCGCCCTCGCTTACAATATAACCGTCAAAGAACATCGCACATCTGTCTGCATACTCAGCACAAAATTCAATATCGTGCGATACCATTATAACAGTTACTCCTGCTGATTTCAATGCATTTAAAATCCCCGCAAGTCTACGCTTAAATTGAGCATCCAGCCCTTTTGTAGGTTCATCAAGCAACAATATCTGCGGTTGCATTAACAGAACCTTTGCAAGTGCCGCACGCTGCTGCTCGCCTCCCGACAAATCATACGGATGTCTTTCAAGCAGGTGTTCAAGCTCGCAAAGCGACACTATATCGGAAATCATTTTATCCTTTTCTTCTTTCGGAATTTTTTTATCCGAAAGCATTTCATATAAATCAAGCTTTACAGTTTTCTTTACAAAAAGTGTCTGCGGATTCTGCGGCAGAACACCGACCATACCTTTAATATCTGTTTTACCTCTGTACGGCTTGTTAATGCCGCTTACAAGCGAAAGTGTTGTTGTTTTTCCCGTTCCGTTGCCGCCTACTATCGCATAGAATTCACCCTTATGTATCTCAGCTGATAAGCCTTTGATTATGTCAGGAGAAGCTTTCTCATATCTGAACCAAACATCCTTCAAGCTTACGACTGCTTCGGTTGCTATTCTCTCTTTTATTTTACGCTCTATATCTTTAATATGCTGAGTCTCAAGCCATTCCCTGCCGTCCCTGACAGTTACGGGAGCTTTACCATTTCCCCCTGTTTGCACATACGCTCTCATTGCAACAGGTAAAGCATCAAACATATCGCTGTCCTTTATTTTATCAGCAATCATGCAAGGCTTATCATCAGCTACAATTCTACCTTTATCCATTACTATAACTCTGTCAGAAACCGCAAATGTTTCTTCATTACGGTGCTCTGATAAAATAACGGTTGTTCCAAGCTCCTTATTTATCTTTGATAGAACATCAATAAATTCCTTTGCCGCTATCGGGTCAAGCTGACTTGCAGGCTCATCAAGAATCAAAACTGACGGCTGCATAACCATAACCGAAGCAAGATTCAAAAGCTGTTTTTGTCCGCCTGAAAGCTCGGAAACATTTTTATAGAACCAGTTTTGTATCCCAAAAAATGATGCCATTTCTGCTACCTTTGATCGTATCTCAGGAGTCGGCATACCAAGACTTTCCAAACCAAATGCAAGCTCATGCCATACCTTATCCGTAACTATCTGATTATCAGGACTTTGAACAACAAATCCAATTTCTTTGCTTTGTTCTCTTAAATCCAGATTATTAATCGGCTTGTCCTGAAATAAGATTTTACCCTGCTGTGCTCCATGAGGAGTAAGCACGGGCTTTAGCTGTCTTAAAAGCGTTGATTTTCCGCAGCCTGATTTTCCGCACACCGTAACAAATTCACCTGAATTTATTGATAACGAAACTTCATCAATAGCATTATCCTCCGCACCCGGATATTTAAAGCTTAAATTTTCGAGCTTATATATTTCCATTTTATCGCCTCCCATGCTTCTATTACCATAGGCATAATACAAAGTACAAAATACACTGCAAATACGCTTATGGAATATGCTGATATTTCTTCTGTTCTAATCATCGGATAGTAGCTGAAATACATTGCTTTTCTGCCGACTGCAACATAAACACAGCTTACAATAATATACACTAAAGCAAGCATATCTCTTTTATCAAATCTGAAAATAGAAAATGCACTTCTCCCACGAAGTCCGTAGCCGCGGCTCTTCATACTGTCGGCTGTTTCCACGGCATTTTCAAGTGCCCACGTTATCATAACAGATATTATTCTGATACCCTGTTTTGCTCTTTTTATAATACCGCCGTTTGAAACATCCCGTCCGATACATCTTTGCGACTGAGCAATCAATTTTATTTGCCTTGAAAATCTCGGTACAAACCGAAATGCCATTGATAAAACAAGCGACAAGGACGGAATAATTTTACCGAACAGATATATAAATTTATCACTCGTCATAATTTCATTATAACACGAAAACCAGCATACGACAGAGCCTAACATCAAAGCCGATGCCACACCGTAAATTATAGCTTCAAGCGTAAGTGGATTTCCGCCCGGCAAATACGTTAAAATCGTAACCCCTTCGTGATTGAAAGCAGGATTTATAAGTGCGGACGATATAATTAAAATTATTAATAATATAATATTCGACTTTTTTTTCAGCATAAGCGAATACACAAAGCTACACCCGAGTGATATTATAAGAGCTGCAGGATGCATAATAAATATAGCAAAAGCTATTACTGCTGTAAAATAAATAAAATTTACAACAGGATGATAATTTTTAAATTCACTCATCTGTTACCTCCCGAAGCATACTCACCACCGACATCACGACCTAAATCACACGTATATACAAATTCCAATAAATCTCCATGTTTTAATACATACTGAGAACAGCCGTAATTCGGAAACCACCCGTTCACTTTATACATCCAGCCCGAAAGCTCCCCGCAGTCAAATTCATAAATATTATTTATACCCTCTATGTATGAACTGTTATATAAAGGAACATTTTCAAATTCAAAATGAATTTTATGTCTTTTCATTTCTCTGCGCAATACCTGAAATGCACTTTCACCTTCGTTAAATTCAACAGTCTGTTCTTCAAAAACAACGCCGTCATGCGGAATAACAGCAAGCTTTTCTTCTGCAATAAAATCCAAATTATCAAGTATAGTATCACATCGTACCGATAGCCTGCAGGTTAGTTTTTTATCATCGTCGGCAAAATCAGACCGTTCTTCTGCTGCCGATATTCCTTCAGGCTCGGATTCCGCCCTGAATTCTTTTGTTTCCTCATATGCTTCCGCACTGCTGTTGTCATTTTTATCATTAATCACAGCCTCTTGCTGAACATCGGTTTTCGATAATGCCTCCGCTTTATGCGGAACAGGTGAAGCAAGCGGCTTTTCCGTTGCTTTAACTGCCTTGGCTGATACGGTTGGGCTGACAACCCTTGCAGATACAGTAGGTCTTACGAGCTTTGCAGATATCGTAGGCGTAGGAATCAGCGTTTCTATCGGTTCTTTTGAAGCTATAACTGATTTAGGGTGCATAGGTTCAGGACTTGTTAATGCTGACTGCTTTTTATTTGGAGCATTACCGCCCCACAAAAAAGCAAAAGCAAGCACTGCAATTACTGCAATGCTTCCTATTATTTTGTTTTTATTATTTATAAAAAACTCCGTTATCTGATTCAAAATCATTACCCCATCCGTTATTTAGTATTTATAATTATATATCAAAAATAATATAAATGTCAATATTATCATTACATTCCAAGTAAATTATATATCATATAAGCCACTTCGTCACGCTTAATTTTTTCTGACGGCTTTATTTCCATCACATCATTTCTTAAAATACTATGCTTGTAACAAAAAGCAACTTCTTTTATTGCCCACTCACTTACATCTGTATAATCATCAAACTGAGATAATATATCCGTTATTTCATTTTTATTCAAATCAAGCTCTGCACCGTACATAACTGCTGCACGTGCACACATCGAGGCTGCTTCTTCTCTTGTTATTGTTCCGTAAGGATTAAATTCAGTATTTGAAACACCTTTTATTATCCCTGACGCATATGCGGTACAAACATAATCATAAAACCAATCGCTTTTTGATACATCGTCAAAGCTTTTTATACCGCCGCTAAGATTAAGTGCTTTTACAATAATTGCCGCAAACTCAGCACGGTTCATTGTAGTATAAGGGTCAAAGGTCTCTTTTGATTTTCCGTTTATTATACCTCTGCCTGCCAATGAAATGATTTCATTATTATATTCGCTGTCATAAATATCGTCAAATTCTACAGGTATCGGAGATGCTGTGGGAATAGGCGTCGGAGACGGCGTGGGAGTCACTGTCGGTTCATCAAATATAAATTCCTCCTCATCGCCGAAAATCGGTTCTTCTTCAATAAATTCTTCAAGCTCCGTTTTTATCTCCACATCACTCATATCATATAATCTGTTAAGCCCGTTTATGTATCTGTCATATGCAACAAGTGCATACGCCACCTGTTCAGATGCCATTCTGTCTGCATTCCCGTTAAGCAAATGTCTGAATGCACCTGTTTCTTCATCATAAAATGCGTTTATCGAGTCAATAACAGTATTACCGTCTTTAACAAAGCGTTCATCATCAACAGAAATATTCATTGCTGACATCATACAAAGCACCTGTGCCGCACTTTCTATATTTTTCGTTTTCCAGCTTGAATATCCGCCGTCACTTTCCTGCGAAGCAGACAAAAACTCAATGCCCTTTTCTATCGCATCGGCAACTCCTGCACTTGACTCATAATACGGCACAAGAGCCAGAATTGCCATAGCTGTCATATCCACATCGCCTTTATTACCTAAATTTGTCCATCCACCGTCAGTCGTCTGCCTACTTAATATATATTCAATCAACGCTTCACGTGAATTAACAGAATTTTCAGGCAGTTCATACGGCTTTGTGTCGAGTGCAATTAATGCATAAACAGCACCATTTATCCCCTGCGCTACAGTATAATCAAAATCCGAAAGCGGAGCAAGGAGATTGTATCCATCTATATCCGAAGCATCATATCCCGCCGCCGTAAGTGCTATTATAACTCTTGAATTATCTGTACTTACATTGTCAATATATTCAGATTCATTTTCTTCAAGCCGTGCTTTTACGATATTATAATAGCTTTCATAAAATTCATCGTTATCATAACCGCTTCTTGCCAGTGCAAAAACCGTCCAGTCACCGCCTATACTCCCTATTGACGGTGTTTCTGTATTTTCTGCAAGATAGTCAATAACAGAAGCTTTATAATCACTCACCTCATATGCTGATACACTTATTATTGAGCATACTATTATTATTGATATTAAATATGATACTATCTTTTTCATTTTACTGCCTCCATATCATCCGACCACACAAAAACCTTATATGGTGCTCCTGATACTTTCTGTTTTGAAAGCTTTGTTTTACCTACATCAACCTCATTAACATACACTTTATTTAGAGTTTTATCACTATTATAAAAAGCAACATAAATATTCATGCTTCTAAGCGAATCTATATCTATTTCAACTGTATCTGTATTCTCTGTAACTGTAACCTTCGGTGACGGAGCTGACTTTTCAAGATTTTCTATTGCAGTTAAAATCTCATCCGAAGTTGCATCCCATTTATTTAATACTTTCATTGCATTTGTATAGCTTTCACTGCATGATTCCTCAGCTTTTACGGCTTTGATTTCGGCAACCAATTCAATCAGCTCTGATTTGTCAGCAAAGGTATTTGTAGTCTCAAACGGCATATATCCCCATCCCATGCCAACATCTTCGCCATATCCATACAGCGAAAATTGCAGTCTTACAACACTTCCGTCAGTAAAATGAGTAGTATCAGCACTATCCGCATACGTAACACCGCCTGCACCTAATTCAATGCCTTTATTATCAAGCATAAACATCCAGCCTGACGAGTTGCAGTAATCAAATGCTGATAACCTGTCACTTTCTTTTCTTTTTCCAAACGAACCCACTGCTTTTGATATATCCTTAGGAATCTCGCCGATTGTCCATCCTGACGGTTCTCCTCCGTCTATGACTGCTTCAAGAAAATAATACGCCAAATCACCGTCATACGTGCTTTTATCACCTAAAACTCTTTCAGTAATATGAGCAAGGCTTTCATCTTTGTAGAATCCGACTTTAGTCGGCTCAATAATAAAACCCTGACCAAGTGTTATCCTCTCGACGGTGAAATAAACATATCCGTCAAAGCTCTTCTGTTCTGCGTTAACGCCTACGCAAAGCGATGTGCAAAGTATTGCACATAAAATAAATGAAATAATTTTTTTGTACATATCTGTACCCTCCTGTGTTTTTTATTATATATAATGCTTAATTATATATATCAATCTCAGCCGCAGCAAAAAAATAGCTGCGGCAAAATTGCCACAGCTGAGTTTTCCTGTGTCTGACCGTCTTTGTAAAAACAAAGCAAATATAACATACGGCACTCCGTATGCTTTATTTGTTAATGCAGGTCTTCCGACTCGAACTTTTATTACTTTCGTAAATCCGTATACACTGCCTTCTCAGTTTCCCAATGACCGGCTTTCACCGACGTGTATACAGGGTTCATACGGCGGCAGTACCGTCCGTGGTTCCCACACGATTCCCTTTTCACCATCCAAGGCCATACGCACAAGGACGACACATTAAACAGCATATTAAATTTTAAATTTCAAATTAATATAAAGGATATTTGTCACAAAGAGCCTTTACTCTTGCTCTTACTTCATCCTGTGAATTTTCAAAGTCAGTCAATGTAAGCTTGATAAGCTTTGCAATCTCTGCCATATCCTCTTCCTTGAAGCCTCTTGAGGTTGTTGCAGGAGTTCCGATACGTACACCGCTTGTTATAAACGGGCTCTTTGTATCGAACGGAATAGCATTTTTATTTGCAGTAATACCAACTTCATCAAGAAGCTTTTCTGCTTCCTTACCTGTGATTTCAGTATCTGTTAAATCAAGCAACATCAGATGATTATCTGTTCCTCCTGATACAAGCTTAAAGCCTTCGTCCATAAGTCCCTTTGCAAGTGCTGCAGCATTCTTTACTATCTGAGTCTGATATTCCTTGAACTCAGGTGAAAGAGCTTCCTTAAAGCATACTGCTTTTGCAGCTATTGTATGCATTAAAGGTCCACCCTGAATACCAGGGAACACTGCTTTATTGAACTTCTTTGCAAGCTCTTCATCATTTGTAAGAATAAGTCCGCCTCTTGGACCTCTTAAAGTCTTATGAGTTGTTGTTGTAACAACATCTGCATATGGCATTGGCGACGGATGAAGTCCTGCTGCAACAAGACCTGCAATATGTGCCATATCAACCATAAAATAAGCGCCTACTTCTTTAGCAATTTCAGCAAACTTTTCAAAATCAATAGTTCTTGGATATGCTGATGCACCTGCAAGGATAAGCTTTGGCTTATTCTCTACCGCAAGCTTTCTGATTTCATCATAATCAATAGTATTTGTATCTTCTGTTACACCATAAGGTACAATATTAAAATACTTACCTGACATATTAACAGGTGAACCGTGGCTAAGGTGACCGCCGTGTGCAAGGTTCATTGAAAGAACAGTATCTCCCGGCTCAAGCAAAGCAAAGAATACTGCCATATTTGCCTGTGCACCTGAGTGAGGCTGAACATTTGCATATCCTGCACCAAAAACCTCTTTTGCACGTTCTATTGCAAGAGTTTCCACGATATCTACATTTTCACATCCACCGTAATATCTCTTACCCGGATAGCCCTCCGCATATTTATTTGTAAGAACTGTTCCGTTAGCCTCCATAACAGTCTCTGAAACAAAGTTTTCTGATGCTATAAGCTCTATTTTGTTTCTCTGACGGTTAGCCTCTTTCATAACCGCTTCGTATATCTCAGGGTCATTTTGCTTTAATAAGTTTAATTCTTTCATTTATTTCTTCCTTTCATTTTATCAAATTACTTCTATTATATAATAAATTTTAAAAAATATCAAGTATTTTATTGCATTTTATCGAAAAAAATTATATAATATAATCAGAATATAATGAAAGGATTTGATTCTATGACAAAAAAAGAGCGTGTTGAGCTTTTACTTGAGCTTATGGATAAAGCATATCCCGAAGTAAAATGTTCCTTAAATTACACTAATCCGCTTGAAATGCTCATTGCAACACAACTGAGCGCCCAATGTACCGATGCACGCGTAAATATAGTAACAGAAGAGCTTTTTAAAAGATATAAAACAGCAGAAGATTATGCAAATGCCGATATTTCCGAATTGCAGGAATATATCCGTTCAGCAGGTTTTTACAAGAATAAATCAAAAAACATAATTTCCTGCTGTCAAAGAATAATTGATGTATATAACGGAGAAGTCCCCGACACAATGGAGGATTTACTCACTCTTGCAGGAACAGGCAGAAAAACAGCAAATCTTGTTCTTGGAGATATTTTCGGACAGCCCGCAGTTGTAGTTGATACGCATTGTATAAGGCTTACAAACAGAATAGGTCTTACAAAAAATAAAGAACCCGAAAAAATCGAATCAGAGCTGAAAAAAATCATTCCTCCTGAGCGTCAGCTGAAATTATGTCATCAATTTGTGTATCACGGCAGAGCTGTATGTAGTGCAAGAAACCCAAAATGTGACTCCTGCCCTATCCGACCTGCTTGCAAAATGGTCGGAATTAAGTCTAAATTATAAATAGTATATAAATAATTTGTAAATTTTATTTCATTTTTATGAAATTTATATTATTCTCTTGATTATATTGAAAAAATATGTTATGATATGTGTATATAAATATACTTTCTGCACAATAAACCTTATTTGTGCAAATTAATTAACGGAAGGGATAGGATAAAATGAAAAAATTTGTAAATATTCTAACAGCCGCTGCGCTAACCGCGGCTATGTCAGTTCCCGTTTTTGCTGCAAGCTTTACGGATTTAGCTGACAGCAAATATGACTGGGCAAGAAAAAATATCGAAAAGATGGCAGAGGCAGGTTACATAAAGGGTTATGATGACGGAACCTTCGGTCCTGACAACAACATAACAAAGCTTGAATGTATCGCTCTTTTCGCAAGAGCTATGGGTGCAACCGACACCGCTAATGCGGCTATATTGGAAAAAGCACATGAGCAGTACGATGATATGTTGAAAAATTACTATCTTGAATGGGGCAGCGATGAGCTTGCTTATATGCTCTACAAAGGTGCTTTAACAAAGAGTGATTTAGATACGTACATTAAAAACGTAAAGAACGAGCCAATGAGCCGTTACGAAGCTGCCATTATTATAACAAAAGCAATGGGCGGCGAGGAAGACGCAAAAGCTGAATCAGGTGTTTCACTTGATTACGCTGACAGCAAGGATATTCCAACAACCTCTATTCAATATGTTAAATATGTAGGTGATCAGGGTATAATGACAGGTATGGACGGTAATAAATTTGCACCTTTAAATCCTGTTTTAAGAAGCCAGATGGCAACCATGCTTGCAAGAGTGGTAGATAAAATCGGTTACGAGCATATCGAAGGCAAGCTTACTGCAATAGACCCTGAGGACAAGATTATTATTCTTAACGTAAACGGCAAAGAATCAACATATCCGTTTGATGATACAACATCGTTCTCAGTACAGGGAAAAGTTGTTTCTGTCGAAGATATGCTTACAGATGTAACTGTTACTGTTACGCTTTCAAATGATACAGTATACTCTGTTGATGCAAAAGCAACAACACCTGACCAGAAAATTACAGGTCGTTTCCAGGGTACATCACTTGCAAGCAATGTGACATTCATAAAATTATTACCTGCAGGTGCTACGAAGGTTAAAGAATATGCATGTGCACCAGGTCTGTCAGTATTATACGAAGGCTCACCGGCATCACTAAGAAGCTTTGCAACTGATGACTTAATAACAATTACTTTAGAAGAAGGTAAGGTAACTCATGTAGAAGGTCAACAGAAATCACAGGTAATCTCAAACGGAAAGATTGCAGAAATCAATCTTGATGACCAGCTCACATTGACAATATCACACGCTGACAAGACATATAACGGAGTAACATATCCTGTTGCAAATGATGTTTCTGTTCAGAAGAACGCACTTAAATCAGATATGTCACTACTTTATCCTGGCGATTCTGTTGATTTGACACTTGAATACGGCGAAATTGTAAAGATTGTCGCTACATCTTCAACACGTTCGCAGTCAGGTACAATTCAGCAGATTAATATTGCTACTGAATCTTCAATGATAGTAAAGATTGACGGAACAGATAAAAACTTCATCGTTCCTCCTACAGTTTCAATCACTATCAACGGTGAAGAAGGAACACTATATGATTTCAGAGTAGGTGATTATATCACAATAACTACTGAATCAGGTGCTATAACAAAGATTGTTTCTTCAGGTGCTACTACACAGGAAGGCAAAATATCCGGTGTTGTTACAAGTATAAATACTTCATACGGATTTATAAAGATATTAAAGGAAGGCTCGGATACAGCCGAAACTGTATTCTGCAAGAACAGCAGTGCAACAATCGTAACTTCAAAGGGAGCTACAAAGTCAATGGATAACATCAAGGTTGGCGATACTATCGAAGCAAGATGCACGCTTTCAAACGGAGCTTATACAGCTAAATTAATTATTATTGAAGAGCAGTAATTACAAGGGCGAACTCCGGTTCGCCCATGCTTATTATTAAGATATTTTAGAATAACGAGGTTTTATCTATATAATGAACATATTTAAAAAATATTCAAAATGGGCAGCAGCATTTATTTTTGCAGTTGCTGTAATAACGGTATACAAAACATACGATAACCTAAGCAATATAACAAAATTCATAGGTGTTATATTTTCAGCAATGGCACCGTTCTTCTGGGGCTTCATATTAGCATATATACTGAATTTACCGGCAGTAAAAATAAGAGGTCTACTCACAAAAACAAAATCAAAATATATCAATGAGCATTCGCACGGAATAAGTATAATACTTGCATATCTGCTTGCTTTGGGAATTGTCACATGGTTTGTAAGCTCGCTTATTCCTATGATTTATAAAAACATTATTGATTTATACAACAATATTCCGACATATCTTGATATTATAATGCGTTATATAAACAATCTTGAAATTATACAAAAGCTGTTTCATGGTCAGCTTATGGGCGATAATATCAGAAATGCCGCTTACGGAATATTCAACAGCGTAGATATCACCGAATTCAAAAAATATGCTCAGGGTGTATTTGATATAACAAGCGGTTTAATTTCAGTATTCATTGCAGTAATAGCTTCTGTATATATGTTACTTGACAAATCAAGAATTTCAGCTAACATCATTCGTATTATAGGAATCCTGTGGGATGAAGAAACAGCAGTTTCGATAAAAAGTTATGCTTCAAATATAAATAAAATTTTTACAAGCTTTATTTATTCACGTCTGATATGCAGTATCGTAATGGCAGTTGTATGCTCGCTTGTACTATCACTCCTGCGTGTCAAATATGCGATTGTACTTGGTATTTTTATAGGTGCAATGGATATGATTCCATACTTTGGCTCTATAATATCCTCAACACTTGCATCAATTATCACAGTCCTTACAGGCGGATTATTCAAGGGCTTATACACAGCCGCAATACTTCTTGTATTACAGCAGCTTGACGGAAATCTGCTTGCGCCAAAAATAATGGAAAACTCACTTGAAATTCGTCCGTTATGGATTATTTTTGCAGTATCCGTAGGCGGTACATTATTCGGATTTATGGGAATGCTGTTATCGGTACCGATATTGGCTATACTTCGTTCAGTCGGTTCTGATTTTCTTGAGCATAAAAAAGCAAAGCAGGAATTAAAGGAGCAGCAATAATGAAAAAATTAGCAGTAATCGGCGGAGGTGCAGCAGGGCTTATGGCCGCAATATCTGCCGCCGAAGCCGGAGCTGACGTCACAATCTTTGAATCAAACGACAGGCTCGGGAAAAAAATTCTTGCAACAGGCAACGGAAGATGTAATCTGACAAATATAAATGCCTCAAAAGAACATTATCATAGCGAAGATGTTTCTTTTATTGATTCCGCAGTCCGGGAATTCTGGGTAAAAGAAACTATTGACAAATTCAAAAGTATTGGCGTTCTTTCCCGAACAGAGGATCGAGGTAAGGTATTTCCCTACTGCGGTAATGCCGCTGCTGTTTCGGAAGCCCTACGTCTTAAAGTACAAGCTCTCGGTATAGATGTACGCTTTGACTTTGAGGTTAAGGATATTATTAAAAAGAAAGACGGCTTTATGCTTGTATCATACAAAAATGAACGAGAAAAAGCAGGAGCAATTATAATCACAACAGGAGGCAAGGCCTCTCCCTCATCCGGCTCAAAAGGCGGAGGGTATGCACTTCTTGAAAAATTCGGTCATACCGTAACTACACTTACTCCGTCACTTGTTCAGATAAAAACAGAATCCGAAACAGTAAAAAAATTAAAAGGCATTAAGTTAAATGCACATGTTACTTTAGGTGATACCGTTGACGAAGGCGAGGTTTTGTTTACCGATTATGGGCTTTCAGGTCCGCCGATATTTTATCTTTCGGCATATCTTGATAATCATAAATGCATATCGCTTGACCTTATGTCTGATTACACCCATACAGAGCTTGAACAAATATTAAAAGACAAATCAGAAAACTGTCCCGATACTGAGCTTGAAAGCTTTATGTCAGGAATAACAAATAAAAAAGTCGGTCAAATTATATTAAAACAAGCAGGTGTTTCTCCTCTGTCACGAAAAGCATCATCGCTTACTGACAAAGAAATAACAAATATCGTCTCTCTTATAAAAAACTGGATTTTTAACATTGAAGGAACTATGTCCTGGAATAATGCACAGGTGACAAAAGGAGGCGTAAGAACCTGCGAATTTGATAAAAACACCATGCAATCAAAGCTTATCAACGGAGTTTTTGCAGCAGGAGAAATACTTGATATTGACGGAGATTGTGGCGGATACAATCTGCAATGGGCATGGTCATCAGGCTATATTGCAGGAAGTAATGCCGCTGAATATTTAATTAATTTGGGAGGAAATACTAATGCGTGAAGGAATAAAAATGACAAAAACATACCAGATATTTTATACATTAATTACACAGTTGTTTGCAACAGGGGTTTCACTTCTGTTTACCTTAATAGCTTTCTGGACAATTTTAGATAAAAATATATTCAAAGAAATTCTATCAATTATATTTATACTTGTAAACTTTGGAATGATTTACAGTCAGGCAGGCAAGTTTGCATGGTATGATAAAAAGCCGTATACACCGCTTAATGTTGACTGCAAAAAGAGTATTCTTATGGGGCTTGTAGTTTCCGCAGTAACTTTGATATTATTTGCAGTTATGAAGCTTTCATGGGCTTTGGGAGGCGTAGCAAGTGATACAGGAATATATCTGAATAACGGCTTTGCGATTGCCGGAAATGCCCTGTTTATGCTTTGGACTTTCCCATTCTTTGGAATACTTGGTATGTCTCACGGCTACGTTACATGGTACTCACTTGCTATTCTGCTTGTGATGCCACCGATTGCTTCATACTTAGGTTATGTAGCAGAATTGAAGGATTTCCATTTACTTGAGAAACTTTATAAATTTTCTTTTGTTCAGAAAAAAGAAAACAAAAAATAATTCGATTTACATAAATGTTTTATATTTGTAAACGTATAGATATTGACTTGAAACACACAAAATAATATAATATATGATATAATATAGGATAAGAGTGGAGGAATATATATGTTATGTAAAAAATGCGGAGCTCAGATTCCCGATGACGCAGCTAAATGCGAATTTTGTAATGAGATTTTCCGAGAAGAGCCTGCTCCTGCGGACAACCCTCCGACAGAAGCGAAAAATACCGAAGATTTAGATGCTACAAAAGTAATAGACGTTAATGATACTGAACAGACAGAAGCTTCTGACATTGAAGAACAACCTGTTGAAGATTTATCACAGCGTTCTACTCACGAAATATTTGAAGAAAACGCAAAAAAGAGAAAAAAGCAAACCGAAAAGGTTATTGATGAAAAGCAGCAACAGCTTGAAGAAATTACTTCACGCAGAAATCAGAAAAAGATTAAGCAAAAACGCAAAAAAACAGTGTTGATTATATGTATATGCGTTCTTGTGGCAGCTGCAGCAGGTGCAGGAACATTCTATATAAGAAATGGTGGTTTCACAAACACACTTATTGCAACACCTGCTCCATCAAACTCACCAATCCCATCATTGGCACCGGTAGCTACGCCTGAGGTTTCACCTTCACCGTCAGCATCAGCTGACCCTGAAGCAACTGCCGAGCCAAGTGACAGCGATTCCGAAGATAATGCTACTTCTTCATCATCTAACAGTGGAGCAAACTGGACAGCAACAGGAAGTAGTTCGTCAAATACATCAACTACTTCTGATAACAACACAGACAGCACATCAACAGATTATTCCGCTAAAACAACAGCTTCAGAAGGCAAAACTTCGGCAGTTACCAACACAGGCAAATACAGCGGTAATGTTTCAGACAAAATAAGTTCAAAGCTTGTAATCGGTGATAAGGTTGTTTACGATGAAGGTGCTGACAGATATTTCATGACCTTTAACATGGATGGAACTATGTATTATGCAAATGTTTCAAGAGGCAGTACAACTGAACAGATTAACGGAAAGTATATTACAGTTACAGCCGACCCGACAAACGGACTATACAACGGAAATACTGTATATGAAATATCAAGCATGACTTATTATTCAGGAGATTATATACTACCTGAATCAGGGACAAAAGCTCTTAAAAAATCAGATATTCAGAATTTGACAAAGGACGAGCTTGGCCTTGCAAGAAACGAAATCTACGCACGTCACGGACGTAAATTCCAGATGGAAATATATCAGAATTATTTTGAAGGCAAATCATGGTACAAGGTTAATCCTAACTATGATTACTCAGATGATAACAAGAATTTGAACAGTATTGAGCTTGGTAACGTTTCAACAATTCTCAGCGTAGAAAATACAAAATAACATCTCCCCAGAGTGCTTAATAGTTAAGCACTCTGTTTTTTTATTTATTTTTAAAATAGTTCTTTACTTTAGCGTATGAAAGTGCTATAATTAAGATAAATTATTGTTTATATGCGGGGACTCAATCGTCGTCCCCTGCACCCCTGCTCTTTAGCATATCAAATCCGCAAGTTCCTCAAAAGCATTTCAAATTACTCGAAAATTTTGACATTACGTTGCATGCAAAATTTTCTAAACGTAATTTTCAAAGCTTTTGGATAACTTGCTTATCAACGGCTGTTCGCTCTGTGCGAGAAATC
Source organism: Candidatus Ornithomonoglobus sp. (assembly GCA_045537455.1). GTDB lineage: Bacteria > Bacillota > Clostridia > UBA1381 > UBA1381 > Ornithomonoglobus_A. Next base: position 33,941 of record JAZSPM010000183.1, read on the forward strand.
GAGAAAGCATTTCATATGTATATGACAATCTGTCTTTTTGGCACGTAAGGTGTGCCAAAGATTGGAATATACATATGAATTGCTTTCGAGATTTTACCTACGCTGAATAGCGGAGGTCGTAGGAGGCGGCGGTTGAGCCTCCTAATACAACTAAACAATAATTTAAAACAGAAAGGATTGTATATCTCATATGGATAAATTAAAAAACAAATATACCGACGCACTTTTTGAGGCTATTTTACAGCTTGAGAGCGTTGATGAATGCTACAGCTTCTTCACTGACCTTTGTACT
>JAZSPM010000218.1:0-9881 GCA_045537455.1 Candidatus Ornithomonoglobus sp.
GTCAGGTTTATAAATATCCTGATTATACAATCGTAAAGTATCATAGCCTCAATGGTAATGATGATATGTATATCGGCACACCTGATATTGATATTCATGTAAAAGATAAATAAAATTATAAAAGACAAAGCGGAGCTCACGGCTTCGCTTTGTTTGCAAAAAGTGTAATTATTAAGAAATCTTAAGAAATTTCATTGCCAAATATTAAGAATTATATTGTATGATGTAACCGGAGGTGAAAGATTATGAACATATTGGTTGTGGATGATGACAGAGAGATAGTCGATAGTATCGGCATATTTCTGTCAGGTGAAGGTTATAAAGTTCTAAAAGCCTATGACGGAATTGAAGCACTTGATATTCTGTCAGAAAACGAGGTTCATCTGATGATTCTTGATATTATGATGCCAAAGCTTGACGGAATTAAAACCCTGATGAAACTCAGAGAATCGAGGAACATTCCCGTTATCTTACTGTCTGCTAAATCAGAAGATGCAGATAAAATACTCGGTCTTACTGCCGGAGCAGATGATTATGTGACAAAGCCGTTCAATCCTTCAGAGCTTGTTGCAAGAGTGAAATCGCAGTTGAGAAGATATACAACTCTTGGCTCAATAGGAAAACAAAACGGCGAAATTGTAATTGACGGACTTATGGTTAATACCGAGAATAAGACAGTAAAGGTTGACGGAGAGGATGTCAGGCTTACACCCATTGAGTATAAAATACTTGAACTGCTTGTGAGAAACAGAGGACGAGTTTTTTCAGCAGAGGATATTTACTCTAATGTGTGGAACGAGGAAACGGTTGTCGGGGATAATACTATCGCCGTACATATCCGGCATGTCAGAGAAAAAATTGAAATTAATCCGAAAGAGCCTAAATATCTCAAAGTTGTTTGGGGTATCGGTTACAAGATTGACTAAAGGAGGTTTTGGCAATGAAAAAATTCTTATATTCTAATTACACAAAAACAATAGTTGTGCTGTTGTTTATTGTAAGCATTGTTTTAGGATCATTAACTGTTACTAATGGAATTGCAGAATATTGCAACGAGAGAGAACTAATCTACGGGTTCGAGAGCAATTTTAACGAAGCAAGACATTTTTCTTCCTTGCTTGATGCTCCTGAAAGTGTAATATTTAATGCTTATCATAATTTCTATTATGTTGATGATGAACACGAAACAGTTGACAGAGAAAGACCTTTAATCATCAATGGAGAAACAATAGAACAAAACATTGAAAAGAAATTAAATGATTTATATTGTGCAGACAAAATAAATTATTATGTGAAATGGAATGATACAGTATTTACTAATTGCGGAGCTACGAGCGAACAGGAACTTATGACCGCACAGTTTTATCGTTTAACAAAGCGTGATGAAAACGGTAATACCGAGAGAGAGTCAAGTCAAAACCGATATTATTCATATCCGCTTCTTGATGAACTTTCATTATATGATATGACACCATCAATAGTGATTTGCACAAGCGTAAAAGAAGCGTATGTTAATGAGTGTAAAGTGGTTTGGGATAGACAAGCTGCTGTTGTGTATGATACATTCAAAATCGCACTTATCTGTGTTATAGCAGCTTTGCTTCTTCTGATTTATTTACTTTGTGTTTGCGGAAAAAACAAAGACGGCGAACACAAGTCAATGTGGCTTGATAATATATGGACAGAGGTTCATTTGGCGGCCATAGGCGGAACTCTTCTTGGTACAGTTGTAATTTGTGTTATTTTGCTTGATGATTACTTTACCGGACACTTCCCGTATAACCTAATGAATATGGTTGTTGGCTTGGCAGCGGCAATAGCAAGTACCGTTGTTATTACATCCATACTCTCTATTATCAGAAATATAAAGTGCAAAAGATTTGTAGAATCAAGCATTATTATTCGTATTTTAAGATGGGTTTTCAAAACATCATTTACTATTCTTAAATGGCTCCGTAACAGATTTATAGGATATAGAAACCTTATTTTCAAAACATTGTCAAAGAAGACAAGCATAATTCTTATCAGTATGCTTTTCGTATATACTGCATTAATCGGTATGTTTGGATTCTTGGGATACCATGAAGCATTATTTATAGTTTTCGGAGTTCTCTTGTTCTTCTTTGCAGCATTTGTTGTGGCATATCGTGCCAAAGACCTTGATGAAGTGAAAAAAGGTGTCAGCGAGGTCAGAAATGGAAATGTAGCATATAAAATTCCTGAACTTAAAAGTGAGGATATGAAAGCATTAGCTACTAACATAAATGATATAGCAAAAGGACTTGACGAATCGGTTTCAGCAAAAGTAAAAGCAGAGAGAATGAAAACAGAGCTTATTACTAATGTATCTCACGATCTCAAGACACCTCTTACATCCATAATTAGCTATACGGAGCTTTTGGCTAATATAGAAGGTTTGCCGGAAGAAGCAAAAGACTATGCTCAGATTATTGCAAATAAGAGTGATAGACTTAAAACCTTAACACAAGATTTGTTTGACATATCAAAGGTGCAAAGCGGAAACGAAAGTGTTGTTTTAGAAAAGCTTGATGTATCACTACTTATCAATCAATCGCTCGGAGAGCATGATAATGAAATAAAGGAATCAGAGCTTCCGTTCTGTGTTAATGCTCCGAAGGAACTATACATTTCTGCAGATGGCAGAAAGATGTCCCGTGTAATTAGCAATTTGATAAGTAATATTCTCAAATACACTATGAAGAATACGAGAGTATTTATTTCTGCTTATGAAGAAAACGGCGAAGTTGTTATGGAGTTCAAAAATATCGCATCTTACCCGATGGACTTTAATGCAGATGAAATTGTGGGCAGATTTGTCAGAGGTGACGAATCAAGAACACAAGAGGGTAATGGCCTTGGTCTTGCAATCGCAAAAAGCTATAGCGAGATTTGTAATGGTAAATTTGAGGTTGTATTGGACGGAGATATGTTTAAGGCAATCCTGAAGTTCAGAAAATATATGTAATATAAGAAAATAGCCTGTCTCTTTACTATGTGACAGGCTATTAGTTTGCATTGGCATATCAAAATATGATACGCTGTAATCAAAGAAAAAGGCTTTGAAAAAACTTCGTAGACTTATGCCATCTTCTGTGGTATGTTTGTGTTGCCGAAAAGGTAAATACAAATTTAGGAGATGAAAGATCATGAAGAAAAAGGTATTATGTACGGCACTGGCAGTGACTATGCTACTAACAACAACAGTATCGGCGGCGCCTTGGTGGCTCAGTAAATACCGAGTAACCTTCGACGATGAACTTGGCATCATGGGAGATATAACCTTAAGGTTCGCATCGGAAGGCGGAAGCTTTATCAGGCCAATAACAAAAAGATACGGCGAAAGTATCAGTCTTGAAAGTTATGTGCCAACAAAATACGGTTACACATTCAAAGGTTGGTTCACTGATCCCCGAACAAAACAAAATCAGGTAACAACATTCAAATTCACAAAACCTGATGTTCTCTATGCTAAATGGGAAGCTAATCCGGCAGAACCCATAAATCCAAATGACGAAATTATGAGCAAGGACACCTGCTACCTTACAGATGAGGAAATAAAAATACGGAATGAAATTATAGAAGAAAAAAATAAAGCCTACATAGACGGATTCGGTTATGCAGTTCCAAGCAAAACAAAAATCATGATCGCAGAATCGGATGGAGACATTAACAAGATGGTTGGAAAATAAATCATACATAAACAAGGGCGTGCTCGTAAGAGTACGCCCTCGCACTTTAAAATCGATTTTGAGGCCGAGTTACAACGGCTGTTAAAGGGGTTGTAAGACCAAACTCTCTCGGGTAGGGTAGTTACCCACCCAAGATATTAAATCGCAAATAAGACGGCTGTTAAAGGACGTGTGAGCAATAAAAAATATAACCGCCATACTCTCAGTTGAGTAGGGCGGTTATACTCGAAAATACATATGGTTTAAATGATTATAAATGCTTATTTGGCATATATTAATTTCAATAAAAATATAGTCTTATTTTTTAATGATAAATGCTGGTGATTTCTTACTAATACAGTAAGTCCAGTTTAATTCATTAGGATTGACTGGTTCGTATCCACATAACAACATGGCATCCTTAAATTCATTGTTAGTTAAGTATATTCCAGTATTAGCTTCCAGTAGATGTTTAATGCCGTAACTTGTATGGCTATTTAATGGAGTTTTTCTGGGATAAATATTTTCCTGTATCCAGTTGCATATGATATCTATCTGCTCTTGAGAATGATCTGTAATCAATGCATCATCTATACTACCATTTTCGATGCTATATGGTCTTCCGTTTTTTAACATTAATAATCCCTCCTAGTAATTAATATTTATTCTTTATATGAGAAGCTACATCGGATATTTCAGGAAATAATTGAGCCTTATTAATTGAAAATGCGTTGAGGTACTCTAAAAATTCATGCTTTTTCTTGTGATGAATAATATAGATTTGAGTTTTTCCATTCTCATTATAACGATAATCGTTTATAACATTATGTTCCATATCTATGAGTCCGCATATAATAAAAGCACCGTCTTGTTTTATAATTCTGCTATTCTTTTTTTCGGCCTGAACAAAGAAACAATTTAATAAATCTTCTCTGTTGACTTGTTCTCTAAAAGCAGGTTTTTCTAGTTTCACTTCATGCAAAAGCCTATCAATTCCTTGATTAAACTCCACATCACTTATTTCGTGGTCATGTGATAGTTCCCAAAAATGATTTTTCATATCATTTTGAAATAATGGTAAACTTGCTAAAATAGAGACTGTGTCACTACCGGGAAATTTAATAGTAGAGTTTTTGACATCAAATACTACTAGCTCGCCGTTTGTGTTGGGACTATCTACGCATGCGAAATATAGTGCAACTAAGGGATTTTTAGTTACATCTAATAATCTTGTTGGCAATCCATAATGTTGCATTTCTACTAAAATGTCTAAATGTGACTTGCATTTTGAAAAGTCATTTGGACATTCTATGGTTAACTCATTGTACAAGTCGCATTCATGTTCCAACCATTTATTGCTTCTCATAATGGATGGAAGTAAAGAGTAATTAGAATCGGAGTGACCTCTAAAAAATATTGTCCGTTCAGGGTCGGAAATACTTTTGATTAGTTTTAATAATCTTTCTATGGTATTTACAAAGATAATATCTACCCTTGATTCTTGATATATTATTGAATCTGCAAATACAAGATCATTAAGGTTGAATGCCTGATTTATTACAGGAAGAATTTCAGTAGTTTTAGTTTTTCGCTCAGCAACTGTATTGTATGTTCTATACACCCAATTTACTATGGCTTTTGCTTCTGTATAACTTAATGTTAATTTGTCATTAGGACATAAAAAATTGGTTTCATTAAAAAATTCATTCCAACGAAGCAATGCGTTTTCATGCTTTGGGATAGGCCGTTTATATAGTTTTGAAAACATGGATTTTTCTCGCGACAATTCATAATACATCTCTTCCTTTTTGATTCGGGAATATATATATTCAGACATGTCACAATAACCATCTTTATGTAATTTGTCGGCACAAATCATTTTGAATGCTTGTTCAACAAGCGGTTGTTCGTATAAACTATCAAAGAAAAAGAAATAAAAGAAGGTAATCGCCCCCTAAAATATTTATTTTAAATATTATATCATATTAAGTTGAAAAAAACAATATTGAAGAAAAATATAGCAGAAAACCGTGAACTGTTCAAGTTCACGGTTTTCGTTGGCGGAGATGTAGGGATTTGAACCCTAGCGCCGGCAAAACCGACCTACCGGATTTCGAATCCGGACCCTTCAACCACTTGGGTACATCTCCAGATATGTTTGAACTCCGATTTGGCGGAGAAAAAACTGAGCAAATTATTAAATTTTGTTAGAAAAATGTTAGAAATGGCTAGAAAAACCGCTAGATAAGGGTGTAAAAACAAGGTTTGAACCTCGCTTAAACCCGCGTGGTTAAGCCATTCGTAGGGGTACAGTTACAGTGTAACCGAGGGGATTTCGAGTTATATCCGTTTGACCGACTTTGGACGATTTCATTAGAAATTGTTGGAAGATAGAGGAACGCTAAAAAGCCGATAAAATCAGGCTTTTCAATGGATTTGAAACTCAAAAACTGCATAAAATCTGAAATTGAGTCATGTCGACGAAGTTTGCCATTTCTAATATTTTTCTAAGATTTTTATTAGAAAAGTCATTAGAAATGGCTTATTTTTTACCCCTGTGGCGGAGCATTGGCAGTGCATTTTTGAGGCTCCGGTTACGGCGGACATAATTGAAAATCATATCGGCTGACATTGCGGTAGATGGGATGCAAATCTCTTATTTCACTGACAATTACAACCCATATGGGCGAAACTTTTCAGTGAGATGACACTGTTATACAATTCTTGCGATGTAAATAATTATGATACCGCATTTATATGTTTTGTGACTTTTAAAGTAAAAAAATTTAAATTTGGAATAAAAAATCAATTATTTGAGAAAATATTATAAGTATACTATCAATAATTATTGACAAATATTAATTTTTGAGTTATAATAGTTACAAAGATGGAGGTGATGTTATGTCTATTACAACAAAAGAAGGTATCTTAAAAGTTCTTACGGCATATAATCCGTGGTGGAAAACAGGCATTGTCAATCCTAAAATGAGTAAAACATATAAACGTTTTGCTTTTTATGAAGCAATGCACAGAATTGAGGAAAAAGACATACGTCGTTTAGTTGTTCTAACGGGGACTCGGCGTGTTGGGAAAACTACAATTCAATATCAAATGATAGAGAACTTATTAAATTCTGGAGTTTCTCCGCAAAGAATTGTTTTCATTTCAATGGACCATCCCATGCTTAAACTAAGTCAATTTCAAGAAATTTTGGAATGCTATCATGAAAATATATATCCGGAGCAAGATGTGTATTATTTCTTTGATGAAGTTCAATATGCGCAGGATTGGGATAGATGGCTTAAAACTATTTATGATACACAACCCGACACACATGTTGTAGCAACAGGTTCTGCAAGCCCTGCCTTGATGAAGGGTAGTAGAGAAAGTGGCGCAGGACGCTGGTCAATAATTCAGGTGCCAACCCTATCTTTTTATGAGTATTGCGAGTTGCTTGGTGTTGATAAACCTGATATTCCGAAAGATTTAAAGGTAACATCTCTTTTGGGCAAGACACAGATTGAAAGAAGTCAAATTATGATGCAGCTTTCAAAGGTGCAGAATCACTTTATGCGATATTTACAAGTTGGAGGATTTCCAGAGCTAGCTTTAGCTGACAATGATATTCTCGCACAGCAAATCATGCGAGACGATGTTGTTGATAAAGTTTTAAAGAGGGATTTACCGTCTTTATATAACATACGAAATGCAACAGAACTAGAAAGAATTTTTTTGTATTTATGCAATGTTTCATCTGAGATTGTCTCAATTGAGGCAATTACTAAGGAACTAAATGGTGTATCTCGAACAACTGTAGAAAATTATATAAGTTATTTAGAGAGTGCGAACCTTATATATCAAAGTTGGCCGGTTGATATGGCAGGCAAAAAGGTCCTGAAAGCAAGTCCTAAGATATACATTGCCGATGCTGCTATTCGTAATGCTGTATTGATGGATGATTCTATAATGACAGATGCTACAGAAATGGGAAAGGTCGTAGAAACGGCAGTTTATAAGCACATTGCAGCATTTTATTATCAATTTGCTACATCTGTTGGATATTTTCGTGGTGGAAAAAAGGGTAAGGAAATAGATGTGGTGGTGGACTATCCAAACATCAAAAATATGTTAATCGAAGTAAAATATCGTGAAAAAGCACCAATCGCTGATGACTCTGCAATCGTAGAACTTTGTGATGAAGCATCGGCGGCTATAGTTGTTACGAAAAATGCAGATGATTTTGGTGTACACAACACAAACAAGCACAAGGATTTGCTTAGAATCCCGGCTTTTGCCTTTTTGTATTTGCTTGGAAATGCAGAAAAACACGGGTATAGAGGAATAGAATAACTAAAAATCCAATTTTAGCAGTTTGTGTACCTGCAATAGACCGGTACATCGAATAAAGAGTTTCTGTTCGATTGTACGGACTATGGATGTAATATGCACAAAAAATTAAGACCTTGATGGTGGTATAATCCCACTTTCAAGGTCTTTTTCTTCCAATTACCTTATTTTTTATGTTGCATTTGACGAAGAATTTTAAGGGTATATTTTTCTCATAAAAGACGCCAGAAAAATTAGTCAAATTATAGACTTACATCGAACCTTTCATTGCCTCATCCATAACTGTCCAATAAATTTTTCTCCAAAGATACAATTTACTTTCGGGATACTTTTTCTTAAGTCTTTCAATAGCAACTTTGCGTGCTTTTATAACACCGTCTACTTTCATCCGTTCTTCAAGGGCGATAAATTCCAGTTTCTTTTTCTTGTACCCAAAAACTCCGTAACAGTGACCGAGAATGTCCTTATCTTTATCAAGCAAACTATCAAAAAGCTCCTTAAATAATTCAACACATATTTTGCGGTATACGATAATATCCGGTGAAACAGAATGATTGTCATCCGAAATAATATCAAACGGGTCATCATCGCTATCCTCCGGTAGAAGCTCATAGATGGACATAAAATGCGTGTTGTAAGAAATATGTGATATAACATTCTTTATTGGAATATGTAATGTCTCGGCAATTTCCTCATAAGATTTATCTTCGGTATAATACATCTTTTGAGCCTTCCAAATATTCTCCATATCAGTTGAGCTAAGGGAAATCACACCGACATTTTCTTCCATAAACCTGAACATAGTGCCTCTTATATGAGGATGTAAATATGTAGTAAGCATACCTCGCACAGGATCATATTTCTTATTTCTTAAAACGGAAACGAAGGCTAAATCGCCCACACACTGTAATTCGTCTAAAATATGTTTGGTATAATCGGTTACTTTTCCGGAATCCTCATTCTTTTTATAGCAGTTGAATGAGGTAGCCACATCAACAGCGATAGAGCGTATAAAAGACTGATTTTTTAAATATAGCTTATCTAATGCGGAATCGTTTCCATTTTGAAATTCTATTATCAATTCTTCATTTGTCATTGGCTTACCTCCTCTGCGTTTTTCTTCGGTCTTCCTCTTTTTCTTGTTTTTCTGACAACATTACATTTCGGATATAAATTACATGATTGTAATTGCTCATCAAACTTTTCAAAAGACATATTAGGATTTTTTTGTGCAGCATTATATAGATTTTTTGACTTTACATACAAAGCCTCTTTTTCGTCAAGTGTAATTATATCACGAGTATAGTCTTTGTCAATTCGCATATGACATCTAATAAGTGATTGTGTTTTTGGATCATCGGCTGCAAGTTCTTTTATATCTGATTTCCAATATCCCATTTGTGAGCATGTATATTTGGGATAGTTTGGCATGGGGTTATCGCAGTATTTGGTGCGGTAACCTTTTTTCAAAAGGAAAAATCTTCTGCAAAAAGCACATCTTCTGATGACATATCCCATGTTAAGTGCATTATAGAAGTCAGCCTTTAGGAGGAACTGAAGCAATTCAGTAGTAAAGAATTCGTATATTTTGAATACGCCGGAACCCGGTTCTGTTTCAAGTGTGTGATAGCTTACATCCAAAAAGTCGGTATTAGTATAAAATCCGGTTCTTCTTATAGGATTAGCAACTCTTTTGTAAGCAATAGGACTATTAAAGAACAAAAACAATTCTTTTGCATAGTTGCTGGAATTAAGCTTTTTCATTTTGCTAATATGGTCAACTATAAAATTGGTTATTGTGAAATGAAATGAATTCATATCACTCAATATTTGCTCATACCGTGC
>JAZSPM010000156.1:0-65940 GCA_045537455.1 Candidatus Ornithomonoglobus sp.
ACATCTTAAATTATTGAACTATGTATTATCGTTCTTTCCTTTCAGAATTGCAAACTTGTGTTTTCTCTCTGTTTTACTCCAAAGAAAGCCCTTAATTATACAACTTCCTACATCCATAGACTGAAGTTCTTCTAGACTATAGGGCATCTCTAAAAACCCCTTTTGAGAAAAAACGGCTATGCACGACATCTGCTGTGTCAACCTCCCTCGGAGTGCGGCAGCACGCCTTCGGAAGGTTTCCTTGCAGCTGTCATACCTATCTGTTTTTTCTTTAATCAAACGAGTTTTTAGAGATGCCCTATATTCATCTAATATTGTTTCGTTGCTTATATCCGGGAATTTGCTCAAATAAAAATCATCAAGATAAGACATAAGGCAGTATAAATATAAATTTTTATAAAGATTATCATTTTTCCCATCATAACATTGATCAGAATTATAAAAGTTTTCTCTGAAACGTTTCAATCGTTCTTTCTCTATATTAACAGCATCCATTAATGACATCTTTACACATGTATTATTAGAAATCTGCTCAATAGTCTCATATAGATACTTAATAAATATATCCCATTGTCTTACAAAATAGCTCATAAAATAATTCAAATCAACAAGCTCCCCTGTAAGACTATTTATACGCGTATAATCACACAATGCTATTTCCATTTGATCTACTTTCAAATTATCATATATCTGCTCATTAAACCCTGGAAGCAAATAATCATTAAAATACTTATCCTCTAGTTCAAGTGCACATAATAGCTGAGAATACAAGTACTCCTTACCTTGTTTTTTAGCTACTAGCTTGCTAATCGTCAATTCCTTATTATGCAAAAACATAAAAAAGCGTTCAACTTCTTCATTACGATCATTTTTGCAATTCAGTGTTCTGATAAAATGATAATATTCTTCTTTAAATGTATATAATACATCTGGATTTTCATTTAATATATCATAGTACAGAATGTCATTTTCCTTAAGAAGCATTGTTAAATACTCTTTCAAAGGAGTTTCTGCACTTCTTTTTTTATCATTAGATTCTTCAAGATCATCAGATTCTTCAACATCACCAGTTTCATTCAAATCACTAGTTAATTCATTGCAAACCTGGTCACCAAAATTTGTTTTTTCATAAATCTGAGGTTCAAAATTAAGTTTCTTAGGAAGTAATTCACTATTATAAAAGAGAGGCAGCTCATACTTCATGTAATTAAATACAATATTAATAACGTTTGTATCATCCTCATCATACATAGACTCAATATAACCCCAATCAAACTCTTCCTTATCATACCAATCATTTTCCATAAAAATGCTATCATAAAATTTCCTGTTTTCTTTTTCATCATTATAGTAACAATTTGATTCCAAGCATTTAAGACGAATTTGATGTAAATATCCACTATTGAATTCCAGCATAACTTGAAATGCCCACAAATCAATTTTCCATATATTTGACTTGTTCTCGAATTTTTGATATAATTCAGATTTTCTAAACTGTTTTTCAGTATAATATTTCTCTAAAATCTCATCTGATAAAAAAAGCCTTCCATTTTTTAAATCCACATGACCATAATATTCCCTGAGTCTTTTTTGAACTATTTTCTCTGTCTCAAAATAAGGATTGAATGAATCAATTAATTCTTCATTTATTTCGAACATTTCACATGAAAGCATATAATTCTTATTCTTTTGCGAAATAACTTTCCCAATTGCTTCTTCACCTAAATATATCTTACATTGTGTTATACCTTTTTTTGTATAGTGGCATACAGTATAATCATGACTTTTACATCTCGGACAAAATGAAATATAGCTCGGATATTTCTCATATTTATACACATATCCACAGCACTGGCATTTACGTTCAATAATTTCCCCCATAATCTACACCTCCGAATTTTCATATAATTCTGCCAACTCCAATTGTGTTCCGTCTATCATTTTAATAATTTCTTCTTCAACGTCAAGATGCATAAGGTAGATACCAACTCCTTTTTCAGCTAATTTCAGAAGCTCAGGCAATGAATCTTTAAGATAAATATGTACATTGCTTTTATGGTAAGCTGCTTCTGTATAAAAATACGAGCCTTTTTTCAGTAATGAAATAAACGGTTCAAGTGTTGCGGTATCTCCCGTGTATATCACATTTGTTCCGTTTACTTTCAGGTGATAACCAAAGCATTTTCCTTCAAGTGGTTCTACGTGAGAGGTTGGTATGGCGGAAATAAGCCACTTCTTATCAAGCTCATCAGCTGTAACGATATTAAACCATTCTTTTTCACATCCCTCAACACGCATAAGGAGCAGGAGCAAATCTTCCTTAACCGCTTCTGACGGAGCAACTACGGTAACTTTCTTCTTCATATAGCTGATAAACCAAACATATTGCAGCATTGTTCCCACTCCCCCGCTATGATCGCCATGAGTATGGGTAATAAGGATATAGATATTATCATACTGCTCCCAGTTCATTTTCTTCACTTTCTGATACGAAGTTGCAGGGCAATCAATAAGAACAAGTTCGTTATTCTCAATAAAAAATGCTGAATTATGCTCATCTGAAAATGCTGCTCCTCGACCTAAAAATTTTAACATACTAATCATATCCTTTCAATACCCTAAAATACAATTTATGCTCTCTAAAAAATTACGCCCAACAATCTGTCCCCTAACACTAATCTGCCCATACGGTGTAAGCCAGATTTGATCTGCCCCGTCATTACAGTATCCGACACACAGAGTATCTGCGCCGTAACTGTTCAGTATCCGTTTTTCTTCCGTTAGCAATGTTTGCTTTGCGATATTCGCATAGCATCTGTCTTCACGAGTATTTCCAATCAAGAATCCCGTATTGTTAAGATCTGTGCCCCTGATTCCACCAAATTCTTGTATAAAGGCGATTTGAATATCTGTCGGAAAAATATCATCATCCATACATTCTTCAATTAGCGAATCTATATTTATTTTTCTTCCCTTATACCACCCAGAACGCTTTAATACATCAAAAATACTGTTTGGAATCTGCGGATGAAAATCATATTCCTTTTCCATCACATATTTCCAAAAAAGATTAAGATTCTCAGCGATTAGTTCCTTATTCTGATTATAAATGAAACCAGCAGAGTTCATATAGAACGCCTCAATAAAGAATGTTTCTTGTCTGCCGCAGAAACTACAGCTGCAATTACGATAACCACCGATAAATGCAACCCTTTCGCCAAATTCATCCCAGTAAGGATTATACATTGATATAGGCCATGAATAATATTTGATCATATCTCCTGATATGTTTTCCTGTTTAAAAAAACGAAAGTCACCATACATTGATATGTAATCTATTATTCGATGTCGAAGCGGTGCTTTAAAATTTAATCGTTTAAAAGTTGACTTTGCACTTGATATCTGTGCCTCTGTTGTGTCTTTTGAGAAAACTGGATGAAACAATGCCTTAAGCTCATCAAAATAATTAATACTCATTCTATATCATACCTTTCTTTTTCTGATATTTCTATTTATTTTAATTATACCACTCTCCATGCAAAACTTCAATAATTATCCCAAAATATATTAATTATCCACAAATAACATATACTTGCTTTGTCTGATTTTACTTGACACTCAACCAATAATAATGTATAATCAATCTGCAAGTGTAACCTTTTGTCAAGTTGACACGTATATATTTATGAAAGGGGGAATACAGGTGGACGATAAAAAGATTGTCTGTCAGTTGAAAAAGAAAAAGGAGAAAGCACTCTCTGTTCTCGTTGACCGTTATAGTGCTTATGTAAGTACAGTTGTTAGAAATATTGCTGGCGACAGATTGACAGAAAGCGATATTGAAGAAATATCAGCAGATGTTTTCATAATAATATGGCGTAATGCGGACAAGCTTAGATCGGAAAGCCTGCGTTCCTATCTTGCTGCTGTTGCAAGAAACCTTTCAATTGACCGACTTCGCAAATTGCACATTACTATTCCAATCGACGAAATTGAAATATACGACAATACCGATATAGAATTTAATGCAGAACAGCACGACCTTGCTGATGTGTTCAACGCTATTATTGACAAAATGGAACAGCGTGACAGGGAAATACTGCTTCGTCATTACTTCTATTATCAAAAGATACCACAGATTGCACTTGAAATGAATATGAGCCAATCTGCCTGCAAAACTGCTTTACATCGTGCAAGAAATAAGCTGAAAAAGAAACTTATAGAAAGGGGCTACGGAAATGAAAATTAATCTATATGACATATTTTCGGATTACAAGGGCGATTTACCCGATATTTCAAAAGGAAACTGTAATAATGAAAATATAAACCGTATTGTGATGCAGAGAATTAAGAAAAAAACTGTAATTCGAAAAAAATCCAGAATAGCAATTATAAGCATTGCCGCTGCCCTTACTGCTTTATCAGGCATTACAGCTGTTGCATATTCTGAAGGATTTATTCATTTCAAGAATATTTTACAGCGTACTGAAAATAATCCCTCAATCAGCCGTGATTTACCGCTTGTAAATGATAATGATATTTCATCTATGGAACAGAATATTTCTGAAAGCTGTATTATTTTTACGGGAGATGACAACTTAAAAATCTCTACTGCTGGTATGTATTGCGACAATAACACTCTTATGATTGCTGCGGAAATCATATCTGATACTGAAATTCCTGAAAACTCCTTGATTATCCCATATTTTTCGAAAATTGAAAACGGACTTGAAACGCCTCTCTTAAATAAAAGCGGTTTCGGAATGACTTCACAAATTTACAAAGGAGATACTCCAAATACCTACTATACTTCATTCTATCTTACAGAAAAGGATATAGCTGGATGTACAATCAAAATAAAGCTTGAAAATATAATATCTGACAGTACATACGATGAAATTCAATCTGCAATTATTGAAGAACAAAACAAATGGCATGAGGAATTTGACTTTGAAAATCACACAGTTCAGGAATGGAAAGCTTACTGGAAAGCGAATGACTTTGACAGCAGAACATACAATTTAATTTCTGATTATCTTGAAAACTGCAATAAAATATTAAGCGGAATATGGACGGCAGAAATAAAAATTCCTGAAAATACCGCAGATACAATTACAGCCGAAAAAGACGGATTTAAGGTTACTGCTGATACTCTCTCCTTAACCCTTGATTGTACTGCATCTATTCCAGAAGGAAGCTTTGCAGTTCCCGTAATCACAATGAAAGATGATACAGTAGTTCTTACAGCTGGTACAAATGAACTGGAATACTTCATTGATAACGGTATATGCACAGATACTAATTATGAATATTTTGCATCTGTTTTCAGCAATGTTTACAGCTACAAACTCCCCCACCCTGTTGAGAACATAGCAGATATAACTGTTTATATTTTCGGCTATGGTGAAAATGGCATTGAGGCAGAAAGCCATAATATTTACAAATCGGAGGACACCAAATGAAAAAGACAGCTTTAGTTTTATCAATTATACTTATTTCAGCAGCCGTTTCCTGTGAAAGCAAGACTGTTGAACCACAGCAAAATCAGGAAATTTCTACTGGAATACAATCGGAAAATACAGAAATTAAAGAGAAAACAAACATATCCATAGCCTTGGTTCAGAGTGTTGATTATCACACTATATGGCAAGACGTATACCCAAAACTTGAAAAACTGAATAAACAAAGCCATGATTATCACATTAATGTTGAAGTTTATGATTTTGAAGAGGGCGATATTCTTGGTGATACCTCTGTTCAGAAACTGTCAATGGAGATTCTTGCAGGAAATGTTCCCGATATTATTTCAGCTACACCATTTCAGCTTGATAAATTCAGAAAAAACGGCTACCTTGCCGATATATCACCTATCATGGAAAAAACAGGAAATATTAAACGTGATGATTTTCTTGATAACGTGATAAACAGTGTCGATGAAAACGGTGAAATACATATTATATATCCTGCTTTTACTATTTATTCGGCAGCTGCAAAAACAGAATTAGTAGGCGATAATGCTGAAAACTGGACAGTTAAGCAGGCAATTGACGCTTATAATTCATTTGACGGCGATTTCCTTGCACAAATGTATACCAAGTATGATATTCGCCATTATTTTTTTGATGGAATGTTAATGAACTGCGTTGATTTTGATAACTATACCTGCAATTTCAATGACGGACTTACTACTGTTATGGAGTTTCTCACAGCTATTCCGCCTATGGAAAAACGCTTTGGAACGGTAGTTGGCAGTACTGTTGATAATACGGCTCTTGTCAAGCAAATATGGATTCCGGGTATAAACAGTTACTATTCTAACGAAACATTGTACAATTTTAAAGATGAGCCTATTTCTTTTGTCGGGTATCCTACAGATAACGGAAAGGGGACAATTGTTAAAATTGATACTGCTTTTGGAATAACCTCCACAGGAAAACATCAGGAAGAAGCATGGGACGCAGTTTCACAGCTTGTTTTCAATTCTGAAACCCAAAAAGAAATAAGCGACAGAAGTCATGGCATACCTGTGAAAAAATCTGTAATGAATGAGCTTTTTGATTTATCTGAAAATATTGAAAATTCTATAAATGCTCCTGTCACCCTACCTGACGGAAACGAAATGAAATTATCAGAAGAACAAAATAATCAGCTTAAAAATTTCATTGAAAATGTGAAAATTGAACCATTTGTAAATACTTATATTGAACAGATAATCAAAGAGGAAAGCGACTACGTTTTTGACGGAAATCGCTCTATTGATGAATGTGTCAATATTCTCCAGAACAGATTTGAGCTTTACCTAAGCGAAAAACAGTAAAAAATCCCGTCAGAGCCATTTATAGCGGTTCTGACGGGTGTTTTCTTAACCAAATAATTTTTGTACAATTTCAGGCAAATCAGATAGCTGTGTTAAAACTCCCACCGCATTATCAGCTGTTCCAAATCCGTACGCAGCATGTACGAACGCAACTCCAGCCTCTGCGGCAGCATCACAATCCCCTTGTGTATCACCTATATATACACATTTTTCAATTCCTTGACGTTCCATTAAAAGACGTATATTTTCACCTTTGGACTTTCCTGTTCTTCCTGCACATTCAAAATCACAGAATAAGTCCGCAAATCCACATTGTTCCAGATATACCTGAATATATCCGTCCTGACAATTGCTGACTATTCCCAATTCATATTCCTTTGAAAGCATTTCGAGAGTTTCACGCTCGTTTTGATATAATTGTGCCTTATGATTTTGCAGATATGGTTTCTCATAATCAGTACAAAGTCGGATAATCCTCATTTGCTCTTCTTCTGACAATTCAGGCAGCATCATTGCTGCTATAACATCTATAGTTTTCCCCATAAATCTATGCATATCGTTAACTGTAATCTGCTTTGTCAAATTAGTTTTTGTACGAATACATTCATTCCACGCCTCAGTACATTGCTGAGAAGAATCCCACAGCGTGCCGTCCAGATCAAATAAAATTGCTTTTTTCATTATATATATATCTCCTGTCTAAATAAATTTACAATTTTCATTATATCATATTTAATAAAATAATACAAGTATAAATATAATCAAAATCGGAATACTAACTAATTAATCAAAATATAAATTCCGAAATCGGCATTTTATATTGACTTTAAATAATAAATGTGATATAATTTATACAAGAATTCAAAAAGAGAGGTGTTTTCAATGGTTGAACGCAAGGAATATTTGGAGAAAATAAAAAAATGGCGTGAAAAAGATGTAATCAAGGTTGTGACAGGAATACACAGATGTGGAAAATCCACTCTGTTGGAACAATATTGTGATTACCTCATTGGAACAGGTGTATCTTCCGAACAGATAATCTTCATAAATTTTGAAGACCTTGAATTTGAGGAACTTCTGGATTATCACAAGCTTTACAGCTATATCAAGGAAAGACTGATTCCTGATAGATACACATATATTTTCCTTGACGAAATTCAGAAAGTAGAAAGCTTTGAAAAGGCAGTTGACAGCCTTTATATCAAAGAAAAAACAGATATTTATATCACAGGTTCAAATGCATATATGCTGTCAGGCGAACTTGCGACTCTGCTGTCGGGACGATATGTAGAAATTTCTATGCTTCCTCTTTCATTTTCTGAATATTGTCAACTGAAAGAAAAGAATAATTACGATGAGCTTTTTGCTGAATATATGCAGAATGGCGGTTTTCCGTACATTGCACAAATTGATGATTCAAAAGAAAAAGCAGATATGTATCTTGAAGGTATATACAATACTATCATTATCAAAGACATTGAAGAAAGACAAAAACGCCGTGAAAATGATCCTAACAAGCGAAAAATAACTGATTTATCACTTCTGAGAAATATTGCGAAATTTCTCGCAAGTTCTGTAGGAAATCCTGTTTCTATAAAAAGCATATCCGACTATATTACTTCATCAGGCAGAAAGGTAAGTGCCAATACTGTAAATGATTATCTCGATGCACTGGTGGAGGCTTTTATCTTCTATCCTGTTGAAAGATATGATATTGTAGGAAAACAAACTCTGAAAATGAATCAGAAGCTATATATTGTAGATACAGGAATACGTCGTTATCTACTCCCCCGTCGGAATTATGACCTTGAATTTTCTCTTGAAAACATTGTATTTCTTGAACTATTACGCCGAGGCTTTAAAGTGAATATCGGCAAGGTTGTTCTGACTGAAGTTGATTTCATTGCCGAAAAAAATAATCGTTTACACTATTATCAGGTAACTGCATCACTTATAGATGAGAACACATTTAAAAGAGAAATAACTCCGCTGCAAAACATATCTGATAACTACCCAAAAACAATACTCACCCTTGACCGTTTTACTCTCGGTGACTATGAAGGTATTGAAGCTGTCAACGCAATCGATTGGCTGCTGAATAAATAATTTATTGATATACTGCGGCATTGTGCCGCAGTATAATTATTTCTGAATTTGATAATAAAGCTTTTTATGCTGTATATATGCTGATATAGTCAAGATATTGATTTTATCAAAGTATACCCATACAGCCATACAGATAATCTGTCATCTGCACAGCACATACGATATATTGGTGACTTTGAATATGTTGTCGAATATCTTTTTGTATATTGACGCAAATGGAAGAATTATGGTATAATACTCTTGTAAGCTGAGACACCATTATTGAATAAGGAGAGACGTTTATGCATCATAACCTATTATTTGATCTTGATCAGACTTTACTTGATTTTCACGCCTCAGAACATATTGCATTAAAAATTATCATGGAGAGAAATCATCTTGTGTTCAAAGAAGAATACTATCATTTCTTCAAGCAGGTCAACAAATCACTTTGGCTTGAGTTTGAAAAAGGTAATATTTCAAAAAATGAGCTATTTGAGAGAAGATTCAAACGACTGTTTGAGGAATGCGGATGTGATACAGACGGGATAAATCTTCTGAATATAAACAGTGATTTTATAGATTGCATGTCTCAGAATGGTGTATTAATGACAGGTGCACTTGAATTTCTTCAAAAGATCATAGACAACGTGCCTGATACAAGAATATATATTATTACCAATGGCGTCACTAAAAATGCGATGGGAAGAATCGCTTCTACAGGGCTGAAAGATTATATCAGCAAGGTATTTGTTAGCGATTCAATCGGCGTGTCTAAGCCCGCACGTTCATACTTTGATGCTGTAAAAAACTTTATTAGTGAACCTGATGAGAGTTACCTTGTCATTGGCGATTCTCTTTCATCAGATATGCTTGGTGCTAAGAATTCAAATCTTGCAAGCTGCTGGTTTATGCCTGAAGGAGATATCGAAGAAAAAATGAAGGAATATGAAATCAACTACATAGCTTCGTCCTTTGGTGAACTATATGAAATAATACGGGAATGGGCTTTAGTTTCATAATCTTAAGGATTATGGTATAATGATGATATACAAACACAAATTAGAAAGCAGGTAAAAAGCTATGATAAATAAAAATTTGATTATAAATGGGCAAAGAATCACAAAAGAAGAAGATATTACTGCTTTCTTTCAGAAAGATCATTTTTCCTGCAACATAGACGATTATTGTCTGGAAGTTGAATTTTCACCAGATGGAAATGCATTTATCGGATGGCTTAATGGTGATGAGGAAATATGCTATTTTGACAACGGAAGCGGAAATACTGATAGTGTCGCTCTACGAATCAACATATGTCCTGAAGAGCGTATGATGTGTTACGATTCAACTGCTTTAAATGAGATTGTTTTGTACTTTTGTGAATCTGGGCAACGCAATCCCAAATATCATTGGATACAGGATGAACTTTAATATATAATTTCAGCTCTTACTGGAAAGGGTAAGTACTGATTGCTCGCTCTTAGTAGTGAACTCATCCGATTCTATTGCTAACAATGACCAAAATATACAGATTTATGCGTAGATTTGCCAGATTCATTCCGCTATGGCAAATTGATATTAAAAAGGCACTTCTACAGTCCTCGTAAACGAGGCAAATATGAAAGGAAATTAACAATGATTCGTATTATGTTCGTCTGCCACGGCAAGAGAGTCGAAGCGTCCGTCCAGTTCTGCGTGGCTTCGGAATAATTCCGAATAATGTAGCGAGATAAAGCGAGGATTACTACCGTTTTACTACTAACCATTATCCACGAAAACTTTATGTAAAAAAGGGCTTTTCTGAGTCGATTTTCAGCTCAGAGAAGCCCTTCTTCTGTTTTGTGCGATTTATATGTTTGAATTCATTTCCCAAAACACGGTGCCTCGGAAGCCTGATTTTGATGTCAAGGTGACAACCATATCAGAGCAACGAGAGGTTTGAGTGGGGGGATTTATCTTCACGCAGTTCGTTACCTGTTTTCATTCTTTTTCCTGCTCACCAGAAATTCCTTTTCATCGGTCACGATCTCATATCCATCTGCTAAAGGGTTCCTGTCCCCGACGATACAGTAATCGCATACATCACTGTTGCCGCAGGTACCGCAGCGTATCAGCGTTCCATGAAGCAAACTTATCCCATAATAGTCGGAATTGCACAGCAGCGGCAAAACATGGAGCAGACCGTGCTTTTTGGCGAACTCAGCATTTGGGCACTGTGAAAAATGATACCTTGATGCGTGTTCTTCTTTATCAAACGGTTCGTTCACATTGACAAATCCATTGGGAAATTTACGTATATCCTTTCTGTCACGGCTGCCTACCTTGCGGAAAATAAGATCTATCATACTGAGACAGGCAGGATGATTCAGGTCAAAGATCCTTCCCGCCTTCTCAAAAGCTCCGAAGAACATACTGCTTACAAAGCCTTGTATCTCAGCTATGGGCGGCTGATCCGGCAGAGAGGGGTACAATGCAAATATCAGCAGACCGCCGTAGATAGCCTGTGCATGACCGTTGCGGTGTCCGCCGTAATCGGGCAGTTCGTTCAGATATTCACTGTATTTCCGCCTTGTCCTTCTCCATATTTTTACAGCCGTTTCCCTGCCGTAACGTTCTGTGAGCCATTTCTTTACCGGCGTGCAGTATGGAAGCTCTTTCAGTTGAATGTGTTCTGTCACTTTTATCTCCTCCTATATCATAAAAAGCAATCCGAGATACATCAGTGCGCCCGCGATGTTTCCCTTTGCGGGTATTTTTGTGGGCAGCAGAACGAGCATAAATACCAATGTATTGAATACACAGCCCCATTGGGGTATATCCGTTTTGCCCGATATTATCATAACAAACAAGGTTATAGCAAAAGCCAGCAGCCCCGCATATCCCGCAAACATGGTGATGATAGTCTCTTTCTGCAATTGCAGGACAGCTTCTCTTACTTCATTTGTACGCCCAAGACGGATATAGACCCATTCAACGACACCGCACAGGATGTGATGAGGCGTTATAGACACCAGAAATACTACCGTCGATATGAACATGATATTTGCAGCGGTCTCAGAACAGCTTTTCATATAATCTGCCAACGCAAAATATCCGAAGCCGAAAAGCATTATCGCAAATGTTCCCAGAACTATGGATATCAGCGGATTTGAAAGCGGCATATCCGCAAACATAGCTGCCATTTTGTCCTGATCTTTGATGTCTTTCAGATCAAGACGTCCTTTTTTTGAATAACTCAGCAGGCAGTCACATATCCCGCAGAGGATATGCCCTATAACCGCCATTATCAATGCTGCCTTTATCATATCAGTTTTCCCTCCTGACCCGATCGCTGATCCCTGCTCTGATCGTGTCTCTGATTTTTTTCCGGCATTCATCTGTATGCTTCATCAGAAACTCACCGTGTCCGTAACCCGGCATGATCTCTTCTTCATAGTTCTTCAGGTATTGCTTTAGTTCCTTATGCGATCTCAAAGCATATTTTTCTTTGCTTCCGCACCAAAGACAGACTTTTGTTTTGCAACGGGATATTTCGGGGCGGACACGGTATGTATAGTTTTCAAGGAAATTCCGTTTCAGCGTTTCGTCCGAACAGCCCGTATACAGAGAGTCCATCATTCCGAGATCCTCTTTCTTAAGTCCCATGAGTTTCATCATGAGCAAAATGAGCGGCGGGAATTTGCCTGTATTTTTGAATTTCAAAAACATTTTATAAGTGATCTTCCCCGCCGTTTTCCCCTGATGAGCAACATAGCAGCCGTCCATTATTGCGGTATCAATGACTATATTGTTCCGTGTAAGCAGCTCTGTCAGCATAAGCCCGCCCTGAGAAACACCATAAGCACCGCATACTCTGCCTCCATGATTGACCGCAATGTACTCTTCTATCTGCCTCGCCTGATCAGCGAACGATGTAAAATCACCGCTGCCGTCATAAAATCCGTCCTGTGCGGGTATGATAAGACGATAATCGCTTTCCAGGGCTCCAAGCAGCACATATTCGCTGTGCCAGTCCTGCATCATGCCATGCAAAAGCAGCAATGCGGGAGCATCTTCTTTTCCGTATTCATTAAACAGCATATTGATCTCCTTTCCCCCTAGCACCGTAACTCAGCAGACAGTCACTGTATCCGCAGAGAATATGTGCAATCAATGCAGTCAATAACGCGATTTTCAATATCATAGTATTACCGTTCCTTTCCTGAAGAAGGCTTCAGTGCGTACAGTTTCACTTTCCGCAGGGCTTTCAGATTGTTCCGCAAATCCTCTGTTTTGAACGGTTTCCCGTGTGCCGGAAAAATCATACGCGGCTTTTGACGGATGATCGTTTTCCATGACCGCTGATACTCCTGTAGATCTTCGATCCAGATTATGATTCGTTTTCTGCCTGGAAATCCGTTCATTGCAGCATCTCCGCAAAACAGGATATCTCCGACCTGCAATGAAATATGATCCGCTGTATGGCCGGGTGTTTTCAGTACCTGATATGGAAAATGAATGGCTTTGAACTGTTCTGAATCGATCGGAACGAGCCTGTCATGATATTCTTTTTTGATAGGCGGATATCGGTGATCTCCGTGACCGAACAGCGCCAGAACCTGACAGAACAGCCATGCACGAAGAGAAGAACAGCCTCCTTCAAAGGAATTCTGTCCGCGTTTCAAGCCTTCAACTGCCGCCGGATGAAGAATCACCTTCGCATCCGTTACTGCAAGAACCTCATTCAGAAAACCCGCATGATCGTCATGTGCGTGCGTCAGGAATATGTATCGGATTTCTTTCGGCTGGATATGATTCTTTTTCAGCATCTTCATAAAATGCGGAAACCCGTCTGCATATCCTGTGTCTATCAGAATATAGCCTGCTTTGGACGGGATCAGATAGTTGTTGACGATCCGGCTGCCAAGATTGCAGATCATAGGGATTCTCCTTTCTCAGTCAGATATTATGGAAACCAACGCCGTAGCTTATTTACCAAATATGGTTGATCCAATTTAGCAGTTCATGTTTCAGTTGTTCACGTTCTGCTGCACATTCTTTCGGGAAATACCGTTCCCGCTTGAATATCATCTTGTACATCGGTGAAAAGTCAGTCATCATGGCATGACTGAGATACGGAAAAGCGATATGTCTATATGCAAAAGGGAATGACGCTTGATTCAGCCGCTTTTCAATCAGTACCGCACTTTTATAGGATTCCCAGACCTCATCATGTTTTGATGACAGCAAAAGAATCGGTCCGTTGATTTTCTCAACCGGAATAGCGGTTTCGGGTGTGACTATTTTGCCTCTGTTGAATGTCAGTATATGCAGTTCCTTCTCTTTCATCAGCATTTTCAGCATATTGAACTTGCGTGACCTGTACGGCGCAAATGGAAGCTCTTTTCCATGATATTTCCAGCAGGAAGTACCGGAAGGATTTTTTGAAATGCCGCTCACACGCAGTCCTTCGCTTACAAAGTATGACGGAACACGGGCAATCACACAGGTGATATCCGGGAACATAGAACCTGCAAGCAGTGCAATCTCACTTCCTTTTGATGCACCGTCGATGCCAATTTTTTGATAACCAAGTCGTTTCAGCCATCTGACGGCTCTCTCCACATATTCAATCGGTACACGGTCAAGATTCTTTTGTGTCTGTTTCGTTTTGAAAAGTGCAAGAGCAAGAGCCGGGATACCGTTATCATGATAAAACCGTGCTTCTTTTTCTGTCAGGCGCATACCGCCGTTAGAACCCGACATCACAATGACGGCTTTTTCTTTCGTTCCGATTCCACGATACAAAATGCTTTCAAATCCATGCTTTTTCACTGTTGTTTTAATCATCTGCTGAACCTGCCGCCTTTCCTGCTTTTTGTCAATAATCTGATCCATTTCCTTTGCCGGTGTGTATAAAATGCTTTTGCCCACAACCAGATGAATACAGTTTTCCAACCTGCTTGAATGACTACTTCATCAGTATACTCTGTTTGATCCCCATAGTCTTTGAGGATAATCAAATGATCCCAGACCGGAACAAAAGGATTGGATTCTCGACTTTGAATATAGTTCTGATCAAAATGTTCAATTTTGATTGTATGTCTGCCAAACGGAATAATTCCAAAAAGCTTGAAGTAATAGGATGATACAGCACCTTCTCGCCATGTGTATGCTTTATTTGGGGCTATAGGCGTAAAAGATGCATAAGGTGGAGAGATATACTGCAAAGTTTTCAAACGTCTCAGACGATCATATACCGCTTCTCTTGAAGCAGGAAATATGGAAGTTTTGCGTAGGATCATAATAACGCCCCCCGAATCATGATTTTCTGATATGTCTGATCCCACCGATGAAGATCAGCATCCATCCAAGTATTTCAAAACCTGAACCGATACCATTGAAAGGAAGCGGGATCAGTTCTAAGATCTGTCCGATCAGTGCCGTGAGCAGCGGCGCTGCAATTATCCATATTTTCGGCAGATCTATGACTTTCCGGAGAACCAGTCCTATCCACGAAATTGACACAAGTACATCAAATAATACAAGCGTAACCGTAAAAGGGATTGCTTCGACTCTGAACATTCGCAGCAGCGCAGCTTCTGCGGCTTCTGCATTCTGACCGGATAATTCGTATAGGACATTATAGTGCTGGATCAGACCACCGCAGGCAATGTGAATGTATAAAAATGAAACACATCCGATACAAAGACTGAAATAGAATAGTTTTAGAGATCTGTTATCCCATTTGCTTTGGTTATTCCTGTTCGCCTTTGACAGCCATTTCATAAATGCAACAGCACCGATCGCATAAAGCAATGTGCCGATCATGCCGCAGATATTAGAGATTGCGATTCGCAGATCTGAGATCGTGTTCCACCCGCTGCTTGCGATTGCTCCAATTTTAATGCTGTCTGACGGTTCGATACCTATACAATAATCACCTATCAGGGACAATATCATTGCAGGAATGACGAGTTTCATCTTTTTGATTGTTTTTTCTTTATTCACTTAAATCGCCTCCGATTTCACGATACGGTATTTCCTGAAAGATATGATTTTTTCAGAATGTTCATTCAAATGCCCTGTACTTTTGTTATCAGATCTCTTTACTTACCAAAAATCCGTTTTTATCCTTACATATTTATCATGTTTCATTTTGTTGCACGCCCTTCTGTACAAAACAAAACGGACACAGCCGAAAGCCATGTCCGTAAAAGTCATATATCCAGACTTCATGCATAGCTTGCGGCAGTTTGAACCGGTAAGTATACATGAGTCTCGCAATTTAAAGCAAGCCAGACCGAAAGGTCAGTATGTTGACTTGCTGCTCGTATGAGTTTGCTACTCCCTCATCTGTCTCTATTATACAGCATGAAAAGCAATCTGTCAATAGCCTGTGTACAGATTCTTCTAAAATGTGGAGGAAAGCAGATTTATCATCTATATCTCAGTGGATTCTGACAAGCCAAACTCTTATTCAGTTTTAACTCGACCATGAATACTATGAAGTGTGTTCCTTCGCAGTTTCAAGCAAGTAGTCCGAAGTCCGGAGGCCGTCAACATCCTGCAAACCAATCGCAGTCTGCCACGCAGCACTTTTTTCAGAGCGGTCGGGTTAGCCCTGTCGGATATATTCATCCAGGTCGTATTGCCAGTCATGTTCCTGTGCCATACTCTGCCTCCTTTGCGTACTTTCAATAGTTTTAGTATACCACAATACCATAGAAAAAGCAAGAGAAGCACAGTATTATGCTGCACTTCTCAATGAAACCGGTTCACCCAATTCGGCACTTTTTCTCTTATGTAGATATGATGAGATTATCGCGGAGTGCATTTTTCCTGTTCTTGGGAATAAGTCCAGTGTCTCCCGGAGATACAGCGCGCTTTGACTTACTAAAAGCACCCGACCTTATGTTGTTGGAGGGAAAAAATCCGACCATTAATTCACATGCTATGGAACAGCAGAAAATCAGTGACGAAGTAAACTACCATAAGGCACAAAAGATCACAGAATGACCGTTATGTGCGTTTGTCAATAAAAAACTGAGCCAGAGCGCTAATAAAAAAATGAGCCAGTATTGATAAAAAAATATTGAGCCACTAGCTGTTTACGGTTGCATCAAAGCGATACGAGGATGAACAGTTCATGTTGAGAACAAAAGACCTGAATGTCACCCTGTCTATGAGCGCAGCCAGCATCATTTCGTTGTCGAAGAGCTGCGTCCATTCTGAGAACTCCAGGTTGGTCGTAATGATCACGCTGGAGCGCTCAGAACGCTCTGAGATGACCTGAAACAGCATCTCGGACTGGTATCTGTTGAAAGTCAGATAGCTCAGCTCATCAATGATCAGCAGCTCATTTTTATTCAGTGCCTTCTCAAAGCGGGAAAGCCGGTTCATCTGCACCGCTTCTGCAAGCTCAGCCGCAAGATTGACAGCGGTATAGAATTTCACGCGGTATCCCGCTTCACAGGCATTCATCCCAAGCGCAATCGAAAGATGAGTCTTGCCGCTTCCGGGATTTCCGATCATGACGATGTTTTGCCGCTGTTTGATGAAATCGCAGGAAGCCAGCTGTCGGACGGTGCTTGCGCTCACATTCTCCAGCCGTGTCAGATCAAATTCATCAAGTGTTTTCAGTGAAGGAAATCTTGCTGCCTTGATCCGCCGCTTTTGTCCGGTGACTGAGCGTTCGGCTAGTTCCTGCTTCATCAGCTGGATCAGGAATTGCTCATAACCGTCTTCGGCGGAAAGCTGGCGGATAATCTTCTCGTAGCTGTTGAAAGTCGGCAGCCGCAGTTGTTTGGCATAGAGCCGGATCGTTTCTTTTTGCACGCTGTTCATACGGATTCACCGCCTCTCAGGAGTGAATCATAGCGCTGCAGGTTCGGCATCAGGATGTGTATTTCCGGCGCTGTCGTCACAGCAGGAACCGCAGCCTTACAGGTACAGGCATACAACGTATCATAGGAATCAGCATAAGGCAGATATTGCAGCAGATTATCTCCCTCTTCCAGATAAAGTCGCAGTGCCTTGACAATTTCTTTCGGGCTCTGCAGTTTCATCAGGAAACTATAGAATACTTTGGGTACCGTCTCTTTGACAGGCGCTGCATGGTATACGCTTCGTGGGCGTTTTTCGATCAGTCCGATGTAGTGTTCCAACCGGTAATGTGTACGGTCATGACGGTAATCCCGATCGTATTCTGCAATCATTTCGCCGCGGTACAGCATCTGCACCTTGTTCCCGCTGCCTTTCACGGTAACGGTCTTTCCGCTGAACCGGTACGGTACAGAATACTTATTATGATCGAATCTCACCAACGAGAAATCATCTGCCTGAACCTGTACTGTATTGGAAGTGTCAAAGCGGTATGGCGGCAGCGCAATCCATCTATCTGTGCAGATCTATGCCATCGCTCCGACCGTCATGCTTTTGCCGGGTATCCTGTGATTACGGTAATTCCGGCAATATGCAAGCAGACCTGCATTCAGTTCTTCGAGGGAGTCAACGTGCAGCATGGGCACAAAGTAGTTTCTGCGCACTAGTCCGACCAGACCTTCTACGAGTCCTTTTTCATGCCCTTGTGCCGGGTTGCAAAAAACAGGCTGAAACGCATAATGCGCAGAGAGTGCAAGGTATTTATCTGGTCGAGGTCAGGGCGTGTTCTGCCGTGCTCCCAGTTGCTGATGGCATTTGACTTGACGCCGAGCATCTCTGCAAGCGCCATCTGCTCTATACGCTTTTTCTCACGGTAGTATTTTACGCGCTGTCCTACAATGTGTATTTCCTTTTTGACGACCTCCTCCTGCTTTGTCAAATTAAATGCAGCAGAAGTCGGTTCACCTGTCTTTTTCTTAGCTCCCATAATAGACTCCTTTCACAGCCAATATGGTATTGATCGGGCTGCCGGATCCATCAATGTACAATTCAAACAAATGTTCTGCAAAATAATTGTGCAGCCCTACAAAGTTTTCCTGTCGGCATTCTGCTCCGGAGTATGAAAACTCTAGCTGTCATGCCATCTTTGTGTTTAGTATATCACATTATCACGAAAATGTCAAGCATATTTTCTATTGACATTTTCGCGATAATGATGTAATATGTTAATGTCGGTATCCGGCCTACGGAAAAAAGATACCTCAGTCCGCCTTAAGGTGTGTGGCAGACGGGGCAGCAGTCATGCAGGGTACCGCTTCGCCATCAACCCACTTCGCCACGAAAAGATATAGATACGAACAAAGAAGGAGTATTTGTAGGAAATAACGTAAGTTGCGAAATCAAGGAGGGCGTATAAATGACATATCAGCAGAAACAAACCACACTTCAGCCAATGGAAGGAAATATTTCAGCAAGTCCGCTGCCGTTTCAGGAGCACTGCACAACGGCGCTTCCCTTTATTACTGTACCGGATGAGGACAGTGCCTACGCTCTGCAGGTCGCACCGAACTGCGATTCAGCGACACTTCCGCAGGGGATTGAGAATCTTGAGGGCAAGAGAGTCATCGATATTCCGGTGTTTGAGAGCATGACACACTACCTGATGAGCAAGGAAGGCGCAGATAAAAGACTGACACTGTATTCTTTTCTGAATGACCTGCTCCGCAAGGGCAGGCTTTCCGGCATCGTGGGCTTTCAGGTACTGGACCGCATCATCAACCGTCAGGTCTGCGATTTTACGGAGTTCAGATACTGGGAGCTTGACCGTCAGGAGTTCATAGCGGATATTTCAGTAACGCTTACATTAAAAACAAAGGAAGGCCCCCGTGAGTGGAAGGGCGTGCTTGTCTGCTACTGCGGCTTCACGCATCAGTTCTACATGACGGTAGAAGAGCTCGTAATGCGTACAGACCGTGCAAGCGAGGGATGCTTTGCTATGGGAACGTATTTTAATTTACGCTTACATACCAACGGTAACGAACACAATGGGTCAGTGCTGACAACAACCAATTACAGCCTCATCAGAAACGAAACATAATACTGTATGCTTCTTTTCTGATGAGGCTGTAATGGTCAACATGCTATCTCTAAGATTCCGTGAAGGCAGCGCTCGCGCACCGGCGTTTTCGCTTATTCCGTTTTATGATGTGATGTTGAAAAGAATACTTTGGGGAACAATGCGAAGCGCTGCTGTATGTGAACCAGTCTCGCTGCACAAGGCATACCAGTGCATTTCATCCAGTTTCCTGCTGTAAAACCGGACATTTGAAAAACCGGAAAGAGCACGGTTCAGATTAACGGAACCGTCCGGATGAACATCTACAGAAAAATCGGAAAGGGGACGCATCAAACCGATTCCACAATACTTAACATAGCTTTCTTTCAGTGTCCACACCTGATAGAATCCATCTGCCCTTGCATCCGGTTCCATGCTATTCAGCCAATCAATTTCTGATTGGGCAAACGAGCAGTAAATATCTTTATACGCTGTTTCCCGCATTTCCTCAACATCAATTCCGATGTTGACCTTTCCGACTGCGCATACGATCCAGTCTCCGGAATGTGAAAGATTAAAATGAACATCACAATCTTTCAGGAGCGGCTTTCCGTTTTCAGTATATTGAAACACCGCCGTATTATGATCCATTCCGAATTGTTTCGCAAGCGCATAACGCAGCAGGAGTTCTGCCGCGAGACAGCGAATCTTGTCCTTATCGTAGTGATATTGTGCAATTCGAGCTTGCCTTTCCTCCGATACTGCCGTACACAGATCAGAGATCTGCTCATACCGGACGATATCTCTGATATTTACCGCATACGGATAAACCAAGCTGTCACACCTCCCAGCTTTTTTGTGTCTTTTTATTCTCTTGTCATGCCGATTCGGTAAAAGCTGTCAGCAGCGCCCCACATTTGAAAGAACTTTTACAAATTGCTTGTTCATCAACAATATCGGAGTCCTCTCGCAATTTAATTGTATTGCCGAAATCATCCGGCTATTTCCAATCGTGTAAAAGCAATTATTCAAATATCAAAACTGAGAGTCAACTCCAATTCACTTTTTCGCCGACTGACCATAGCCAATCATCACTGAAATCAGAGCACATAAACAGCAGACCAAAATACTGATCCAACTGCTTTTTAAGACAGCTGAAATGCCGTTTTCTTTTAAGAACACCCCATTCGTCAACATGGCACCGAAAATTGCTAACACAAATCCAACACCAACACAGTAGCCGTCAGCAACATTCGTAAACTTTGCAAGCAAAACGGTGATCCATATAATAGCAGCCCATATACAACACACTGGCAACGCTTTGGACATAAACCACGAAGCGGGATTAACCATGAAGAATTTGTTTATTATATTTTCGATAAAGAACAGATATAGGGGTACAAGTACAGTCGCCGCGCCCAATGTCCATATCAATTTATTTTCTTTCTTCAGCACAGCGGTCATCACAACAGCAAAAACCAGTGCCACAGAAGCAGCTACAATATAAAACCATGTAAATCTCTTGTTTATCGCAAAATTTACTATTCCGGGTATTAGAAGTGATAAAAACAGAATCGTGACAAAAATTCCTCTCAGCATATATATCCTCCTTGTCTTTACCAGCCCGTCTTTCAGCATTTCTGATTCCTTAAGACAGTCCAAAGCATCGGCTTTCATGCTCTTCGTCAAACTAATATACTCGGCTTTGCAGCTTTCACATTCTTTCAAATGCTCTTCAATATCGCGCCTGGTGACCTCGCTGGTCACATTATCTATGTAATTAGGTAATAAATCAAGCACAATATTGCAATTGATTTTGGAGTTGTTTTTTCCATTCATGATTTCTGCTCCTTTCTATTATTTTCGATTTGCTTTTAATTCCTGCAACATTTTTTTCCCCCTGTAAAATGTCACTCTTGCCCATGTCTCACTTTTTCCCAAAATATCTCCAATCTCCTTATAGCTTAAAAAACCTGATAACCGCATGTACATTACCTCCCTTACTTGCTCATCGAGACTATGAAGATCTTTATAGATCTCGACTGCATCCATATGCGCGAGGCATTCTTCTTCCATATCCCGATTGGTGCTGATCGTATCTGACACATCATCCAAAGGTACAAATTGCTGCTTTCGCTTTAATTCTCTGTACCACATCCTTTTTGCAATCTGACATAACCACACCATAATTTGGCACTCACCGCGGAAATTGCCGATTGTTTTAGTGGCTTGATAAAAAGTTTCCTGTAGTAATTCTTCAGACAGATCCGGATCCCGCGTCAAACTGACCAAATATTTATAGACTTCCTTCGCGTATTTTTTGTATATTTCTTCCAAAGATTCTTTTGTATACATTAATAATTGATCCCCCCTCCTTATCCATTTTCACTTATCGTTTACAAAGGTATCAATATACCAAAAAGAGGTTACAATTGTTCCGTCAAAATCGAATTGCTGTTCTGCAAAACTTTTTGGCGCACAAAAAATTCATCTTGCGAAAGAATCATACTCATATTGTCTTTCATAATATCCCCTAATTGCTGTCCGACCATTTTATAATATACATGTCCCGAATAGATCTTATAATTTTCAGTGCAGGTATTTATGATTTTCTGAATGCTCTCATACATATCTTGAATAGATTGCTCACCATATGTACACATTCCGCATCCTTCGTAAAAAATCACATCTCCCACGAAAAAATTATCATCTATCAGATATCCCATGCTTCCTTTAGTATGCCCGGGTAAAAGCATACAAGAAACGGGAATCCGATTGATTTTCAAAACTTCTTCGTTATCAGTCAAATGAAGGTTTTCACAACGAAACCCATATTCCTCCGCTTCAATTGATGACATATAAACAGGAACATGGTATTTCTCAGCGAAAAAGTTTGCAAGATTTGTATGATCACGATGGGAATGCGTGAGCAGCACTGCTGCTACACGCAATTTCCTATCTTCAATACACATCTCATAAACACTTGAATCCCATGACGGATCTATTAGAATTGTCGTTTTGTCCTCACAGTCTTCAATCATATAAGAATAATTAGAATACTCGCCTTTTCTTGTATTCACAATATGAACCATCAGCTGCAACGCTATCACTACACCCTTCATTCTTTTGTATATGCAGACATACGTTCATTACAGAATACATTTCCAATCGCTTTAACCGCCAGCGACAATTGTCACATATTGACAACGCTTCCGTCTTTCATTCTAATAATGCGATTGCCATATTCTGCTGCTTCTTCCGAATGTGTAACCTGAATAATCGTGGTCCCTTTCTTTTCGTTAATTTCCTTAAACAGATTCATAACCTGTGTGCCGGAATTACTATCCAAATTACCGATCGGTTCATCGGCAAGAATGATTTCCGGCTCCATAATTAACGCTCTCGCAATTGCAACTCTTTGCTGCTGTCCGCCGGACAATTCTCTCGGTGTAAACTTCTTTCGCTCCGACAATCCTACGAATCGCAGCACTTCCTCCAGTTTACCGTTATAATCAGAAACCCTCAGTCCATCCATAATGACAGGAAGCAGCACATTGTCTTCCACAGTTAAGTTTTGAACCAAATTATAGAACTGGAAAATAAAGCCCATTTGTCTTCGTCTCATAATGCCCTTTTCTTTATCGCTCATTTGAGCTATTCTTTTCCCGCCTAATGTAACAACGCCCTTTGTAGGAGAATCCAGACCGCCCATAATATACAGCAGCGTACTCTTGCCGCATCCGGACTGCCCCATAATCGAAACGAATTCTCCTTTTTTAATATCCAGGTTAATATTTCTCAAAACCTGAATGGCCTGCTTACCGCTTTCAAATTCCTTACATACATCTCTGACCTGTAAAATGCTTTCGTTATAGTTATTCATATTTTAACTCCTCCACAATATTCATTTTCTTCAATCTTCTGATAGGTTCAATTGTTGTAACCAAGATAATTGCCAAAGTGACAATGAGAACGCCTAAAACGATACCTAATTTTGCATGATAACTGATAACCAGTCCCAAACCGCTCGTAAGTTTCGGAATGCAAGCTACAAGAGGAACATATACCAAAAGCAGTGTCAAAGCAATTGATATAAATGAAATAATTGATTCCCAAAGAATCATATCCTTGATCTGCTTCATGTCCATGCAAACACTGTACAAGGTTGCAAACTCTTTCTTTCTCCTGATAAAAGCAACTATCATATTACTTGAAATACCGATAACAATAACCACACTTGCCATTATAATGGAAGCAATCAGTATTCTGATAATGGTATTTACAGTATTAATCTGTTCCTGAAGGAAATCCATAGTAGTTTGCACTGTAATATTTTTATCAATATACTTTTGAGAAATCTGCACTGCGATCTTATCTGCTTCCCCGCTCGTTTTCATCAATATTCTTTCCGGATTCTTCTCAAAAATTCTCTTGTAATTTTCCAGACTGATACCGACAAAGACTCGATCTGTAGTACCGCGTGAGCAATCCCATGTATCTACAACTGTAAAATCACCGGCTTCCTTTTTTCTCTTATCGTCATAATACAGTTTTATTTTGTCGCCGACGCTGATATTCTTTACTCTTGCCCAATATTGATCTATTACAATTCCATTTTCAACAGAAGCCAGTTTATTATCCAGCGCAGCACCTTCCCCGGAATAAGAAAGCGCTTCCATATACTGATTTAGATAATCGAAATTCTCAACGCCATATACTCGGCAATAGCCATTTGCATAATTACCAAATGCCATAACCTCATAGGATTCAAACGCACCCTCGACGCCTTCAAACTTCTCCATGTCTTCTTTATGAATATCTGTTTCATCATTGATAATAGAGATAATGTCAAAGCCATAGGAATCCAAGTCGTTCTGTGCTGTATTACGGATTCCGTCAATAATTGTAATCAGAATAAGAAAAATAAGGCAAATTGTCACCAGCATGCTGCTGTTATTCCGCACATATCGGTTACTCCGAACGCTGGTAACTCCAACAAGGCAACTGCTGCCTTTTTGGATCATCTTTTTCATAAACTTTGAGATGCATGTGATAATGATCTGGACAATGAATGTTGCACAAACAATCAGCAGAACATTTGTCAGCAATCCCAAAATATAATTATCGCTTTTATTTAAGAAATATGACGATAAGCACAAACCCAGGATGATGCATTTAACTACGATGCCTCGGTTTTCTTTCACTTCCTTCACGGAATTTGTCTGAAGAATGATTTCTTTTATATCCGTTTTGCTGGCACTGATAACTTTAGTCAGTGCCATAATCGGTGCAAGCGCCAATCCGATTACCGCCGCCGCAATTAAATATACCGCATTATAATCTACAACCGTTTTTACGCCATATTCCTTGTATTGATTAAACATATCTGCCACTTTGGGCAATGCCCACATTCCCAGCAGCACGCCTATTGTCATACCGATTATTCCATACAGGAAGAATTCAAAGAGGACAATGGCTACTACTTTTGGCTGATCTGTTCCGATACTTCTAAATGTTCCAATCACCGGCATTCTATCCGTCATAATGATTTTAACAAGGGAAGAAATAATATATCCGCCGATCAGAATCACGATACACATGATAATCAGCATGGCGCCGCTGACAGACTGCATCTGAAAGTGCAAGGATTCAAATTCTTCGCCTTCATAAATATTATAATCAGGATTCTGCGCAGTTAAAGCCGAAAGGAAACTTGCTGATGATGCTGTTTTCAATCTAACTTTCGTACACTTCCCGCTGTTTCCGGCTATTGCGCTGCACGCTTCTATCGGAATAAGCACCTGGATGTTACCCTGTTCTTCATAAAAGGTTCTGTTATTCTCGCCAAGTGCTTTAACAGTAAATTGATATTCCTCATCATTATAAAAGAACGACAAACTACTGCCAACATTTAAACCATATTTTTCAGCGCTTTTCGCACTTATAATACATTCGTCTTTGTTTAAGGAAAAATTGTCTGAACAATCAATAATTGACAGGGAGCCCATCTTTACATATTGATCTACATCAATTCCTCTTATTGCTGCCCGTATAATCAGATCATCAACATAATATTTTCCGGTAATATCATAAAGATTTTCCTGTTTCTCTATCTCAACTCCGCTTAGATCAAGAAGATCTGCCGAAAAAGGTTCTTCTTTTTCTATTGTGATATTGGCATCTCCGATTGATGCATTATAAACATTTTCATAAGTTGCGGTTACAATATCATTCAGGCTTAATGCGATAACAGATACCATTGTTGAAAGGATGACAATAAAAATGATTGCCACACTGCGGAATTTGTTTTCAACAATATTCTTAAATAGATGTTTCAGTAAAATTGCCATAAAGATACCTCTCCTATTTCACTTGTTTTGGGGATTCCTGATATTATTACGGGTTTCTAATATATATGTACCCGGATTTCTAATTTCGTTACAAACTTTTTCAAAAAATTTTTATACGCCGTCAACCGGTACTGATATTCCGGCGTTGCAAAGCCTCCGAAGAAGCCCAGGCAAGGATCGGTGCTGTCTTCTGAAGGATCTGATGGTAAGCATCAGCGAGCAGAACAGGATATCATATCTAATAGGCGCAGCAATGGTCAAACTAAAACTGAGATTTACCAAATCATCCAAGCAAAAGAATACAGCGGTTCTGTTGCGGTAATACGCCATTGGAGATCATACCGCACAGAGCTGGCGGTGCAGGATGCATTCGTTTATGCAAGCTTGAGTTCGTCAGATTGTATGAAAATGACGCCGCCGGGCTGATGCCCGGCAAGCGGGGGCGTTCGTGCAAGTTGACAAAAAAGATACACGCAGATGTTCCGCCAAACCGTCCGGCTGGCTTTGTGCAGTGTTGCCTTAAGAACGAGCGCACATCAAAAGTTCAGGTGCGCAGGGGGATTTGCTAACCGGAGAATCTTTTTCCTTCATCTTGAACAGTGCCAAAATACTTTCATATTTTGGCACTGTTCTTCCATACGATATCATTCCTTTATATCTTTTGCAAAGAAGTCTCTGATATCCTTATTATGGCATGCGAGCGTACTTGTAATCAAAATAATCACACCGGAAAGCACAACACCGACACTAATATTCAGTTTATCAATAATGATTCCATAAAGCCAGATTCCAATCGGAGCCGCAATCATAACGCAGGTATTGACAACGCCATAGATACTTGCTCTCAGGTTTTCCGGAACCGCCACCTGAAGATATGTCATCATCGGAATATTGATAATTGAATTCAGCAAGCCGCCGATCAATAATATTGCACCGAATGTAATCAGCACAACACTTGCAACCACTGAATGCTTGAATAAAGTCGAAGGAATCAGCCATAACAGGATCACAATGCCCTGCAGCTGCAAGAAACGAAAAATGCGTTTGCTCAATTTACTCTGAACCAGTTTTATAGAAGCAATTACAGCGCCAATGATAACACCCACTGACCAGCTGGACTGAAGGGAACCAAGCACTGTTGCAGAAAGCTCCATAACCTTATATCCGTAATAAGGAAGAAGCACAGAAGTCAGCGGAATAAAGACAAAATTAACAATGAGAACAATAATCAGCAAAGAGAAAATAACTTTTTCTCTTGAAATGTATCCATACACATTGCGAAAATTGTCTGAAAACTTATTGTTATCCTGCATAATGTTCTTTTTATATGTAAACATGATTTCAGAAATTGCTGATACAACGAATGTTGCTATTTCAACAGCGATCACATATTTAAATGAAATAGCATGGTACAAAACGCCTCCGAGAACCGGTCCGAGAATATTCACAACTGCTCCGACTGCCTGGTAATCGGAATTTATCTTCATTATCTTGTCTTTCGTGAAAAGATTCGGAATAGACGAATAAACCGACAAAGAAAAAACAGATTGAATCGTGCTCAATACTATTGAATACGCGCCCAGTATCAAAATGTTGCTCGGCATTTTCAAATATAAAAGCAAAAAGAGCATCATACATATTGCACTGGCGAAATCACAGATCACCATGATTTTCTTCTTATTTCCTCTGTCTATTCCGATACCGGCGAAAATATTCACAAAAATACTAGGCAGCATTCCGATAGACAATATCGTTGAGAAAATTGTTGCCGAGCCCGTAATATCAAGTATATGCAAACTCAATGCAAACTTAAAAATAGAGGTTCCCAGTTCAGATGTTATTCTTCCGAACAAAAAACATATGCTGTTTTTCTTGTAGCTGTCATTTAGTTTTGAGGTCGTGACATTCATTAGTTTCCTCCTTAAATTATTTACCATAAGTTATTTCTTGTATCTGAATATTGCACAACTCCGCAATACGTCTGATGGTATTTTCATCAATATAATGCGAGATTTCAGATACAATTGATACTTTGCCGTCAATGATACGAACAGTAAACAATAACGTATCGACCAGTCGGTTGTTACTGTATTTATAAATAATCGGCTCAAAATCATTTTTATCTACATTTCCGACATAGTTGACAATAATCCTGTAATTCTCATAGACTTCTGATAATAACTCTGCGGTTTTAGCATAGCGCGCATCTTCTTTTTCGTTGATAATATATTTTACAAAATTTATATTATTTACATTTCGTTTCATCAACAAATCATTTATAGATTTCTGGTATTCTGCCGCATCATTTTTTTCTGTCAGAATAAATGGGACAAAATCAACAAACGCTCCGATAATATCATCATACATGTGCATTTCGTACATTCTTCCCATATTTGTCACAAAAACAGGTATTTCGTTCATGTCAAAAATCTCTCGGCAAAAACAGAAAGCGTATTTCAGGCAGTGTCCAATCAAGTTTCCATATTCTTCTGCAACATTCAGATCTGATGAGAAAAGAATTCTGGTTTTCTTGACATCATCAAAACTCTGTGAACGTTTCGCTACGATTTTACTGAGTTCATACATTTTTTCAAGACTGAAATCCGCTGTCAACTCCTCATCGCTAATGTTTACCGGTCCTTTGTTGATCTGATCCAGATATTCCAGATATCTTGTTCCGTTTACTTTCGGCAAATCATCGCCTTTCAGACAACACATATATTGATTCACCAAATCATTTTGCAAAACGGCTGAACTTATCGCATCAAATATGACATGTGAAAACGGCATAATTACCACATAGCTTTCTTCACTTTCTTTTAATACCAGAATGCGGTAAAATAAGCTGTAAAAGATATCATAAGACCTAAGATATATATTCTTTATGCACGATTCGATAATTGCCTGCCGCATCTCTTCATCGTAGCTTGAAATATCCAGGAAGGGAACATCCTTGAATGTCCCCATTTCATACTCGACCCACCAATATGCCCCATCCTCAAAAATGATCTGACTTCTGAGAAATTCGTATTTGTTGATGAGGCTTGAAATCGTTCTGTTAAAGCACTCAATCTCAAGTCTTCCCTCATACCGGAAACAAATTCCCGTGTAGTCCTGTGAGCATAAGTACATATATTGAATTGGTGTCGTATGAAATTTTCTTATTTCCGTTTGGGATATTATGCTTCTTTTCCACGCCTTAATATCTTTTTTCAGAAGTTTAGTAATTTGCTTAACTTTTCTTCGTCGCCGAAAATTCTTAATACTCAATTCCATCCTTGCACCTCAATATTTCAGAAATGATCAGATATATTTCTAATAGTTTTATAGAGGAAAATATCTTCAACCTTCAAGGACAGTCCTTCTTCTTTTGCTTTGTTTATGACCTGAATCGCATTCAGAGAATGTCCGCCATTATCAAAGAAGCTATCATCAATTGTTAAATTATCCCTTCTTAAAACTGCACTCCATATCATAAGCAGTTTCTTTTCAAACTCGTTTCTGGGCTGGGCAGCGGCAGAAGGTGTGCCAGCAGGTTCAATCTCTTCTGCATTATGCGCGCAAAGATCATACAGCTTTCTTTTATCAGCTTTTCCGCCCTGAGTCAACGGAAGTTGTTCCAATCTGATGAAGTGAGCCGGGATCATATAAGAAGGTACTTTTTCTCCAAGGAAATCTTTTAATTCATTAGAATTCACAGTTTGATCAGCAATGTAGAATGCAAAAAGCTCTTCTTCATACTTTACCACAACAGCATTTGAAATATGCTCATTCTCAGTCAGCTTTGTCTCAATGAAACCTGTTTCAATACGGAAGCCTCTGATTTTAACCTGCTCATCTATTCTTCCCAGTATTTCAATATCGCCTTTATCATTCCATTTTGCCAAGTCTCCGCTGCGATAAAACACTTCAGAACCCAGTTCTTCCAGAACAACAAACTTCTCCCTTGTCAGTTCCTCATTGTTCAAATAGCCTTTTGCTGTTCCAATTCCTCCAATGTACAATTCACCCGGAACACCAATCGGGCAGGCCTGCTTGTTTTCATCTAAGATACTGCATCTCATATTGGCAATCGGCTTACCTATATTCTGGGGATTCGTATCATCAACTGCACGCATGGTTGCACATATCGTAGTTTCGGTCGGACCGTAAGCATTTACGAACATTCTGCCTTTATTCCATTTTTCCAGAATGTCATTTGTACAGCTTTCTCCGGCAGATACAACTGTTTTCAGGTCCGTAAGTGCATCAGGAGACACCACTCGTAACACCGACGGAGTTAATGTTGCCAAGCTGATTTTGCGATTTCTTAAAAATCCCTCCAATTGATCAACGCCATTTTTTCTATTGTAGATACAGAGCACGGCGCCGTTTAAAATTGTTATAAAGATTTCCCATACCGACATATCAAAGCTCAAAGACGAAAACTGAAGGGCTCTGCTTTGTTGCGTAATATGCAATTCACTTCCGACATACTGCACTAAGCTTGAGATTCCCTTATGATAAATCATAACACCCTTAGGTCTGCCGGTTGTACCGGATGTATAAATGACATAAGCTCCATCCTCGCTCGTATGCGAACCCGCAAAATTGCTTGTGCCGTACTTACCCGAAGTCTCATTGAAGCACTTATAGTCTATTACTTGAAGTGCTCGCGTTTCCGCGCCGACACTCTCGGTTATGCCTTTTACCGACTGTTCCGTTACACTGTCAAAAATCAGGGCTGTCATCTTACTATCTATAATAATATCTTTAATAAAGGAATCCGGATAGTATCCAACTCCAATCGGAAGATAAACAGCACCCAGCTTTAATATACCTAAAATCGAAACTACAGCCTTGCTTACATCATCCATCATAACACCGACAATCTCACCTTTTGAGATGTTTTTAGCATGAAGATAATTTGCAAACTGATTTGCCTTCTTAT
The DNA here is from genome assembly GCA_045537455.1 of Candidatus Ornithomonoglobus sp. Classification (GTDB taxonomy): domain Bacteria; phylum Bacillota; class Clostridia; order UBA1381; family UBA1381; genus Ornithomonoglobus_A. The sequence continues at coordinate 31,101 of JAZSPM010000156.1, forward strand.
TCAGATCCCTATAAGAAAGTGAAACCAGATCTCCTGTTTCATCCACATATTCCATAGCTGTTTGCTCAGGATATAATGCTGCCATTCTCTCAAATCTTGCAGAGATTGTTTCCTGTTTCTGAGATTGATCAATCATCTCAGACTTGGATTCAAACATGTCCTTCTCCTGCGCTGTCAACATATCAAGCAAACCGATCGGGGTATCGGTTTTTTCCAGACCGCTTTCAAGCAACTGCAAATATTGGGTCATCATTCGCATTACGGTCTCTTGCTTAAACAAATCTGTACGATATTCTGCACCGACAGAAAACTGTTTCGCCATCTCAGTAATATGGAAACACAAATCAAATTTTGCACTTTCTGTCTCAAGAAATACCGGTTCAAAAGTAATACCGTTCAGCTGAATATTATGTTTTTCCTCATTCTGATAATCAAATGCAACATCAAAAAGCGGATTTCTATTCCATTCTGTTTTCAGATCCAGGCATCTTACCAAGTCATCAAAAGCATATTCCTGATTCTGATAAGCATCTACAAAATTCTTCTTCACCGTTTGAACCAACTGTTCAAATGACATTTCACTGCTTATTTGATTTCTTAACGCCAACGTATTGATAAACGGACCAACAATGCTCTCTTCCTCGCTGCGGGTGCGGCCGGCTACAACCGTGCCTACTACAATTTCACCCTGTTTGCTGTAGCGGTAAAGGAACGCAAAAAATGCGGAAAGCATAACAATATTCGGTGTTACCATCTTTTGCTTTGAATAATCCAAAACTTTCTGGCTCAAAGAATCTTGAACACTCTTATGAAGTGTCATTCCTTTATTGGAAAGCTTTGATGTGCGCATATAATCAGTTGGAATATTAATTGCTGAAGGGACTTCTCTGAAAGTATTCAGCCAGTATTCTTCCTGCTTTTTATAATCATAAGAAGTTACATATGACTTTAACCACTCACTGTAATCCTTATACTGATAATCCGCCTCCTGAAGGCTGTTTCCTGAATAAAGATTTACCAATTCTTTTATAATAATTTCCATCGACGTCGCATCACCGACAATGTGATGAAAATCCACGAGGAACAATTGTCCTTGCCCCTCAACATTCAGCAGGGCAGCTCTGACAAGCGGCGGATTGTCAAGCGCAAAAGGACGAACAAAAGACTTTACATAGGAAGCAACTTCATTTGAAGTAATTTTGGCTGAATCCATATGAAACGCTGCATTCTCATGCACAGTTTGAACAACATCCCCGTCAATCACTTCAAACCTGGTTCTCAATATCTCATGGCGATCAATTATCTGCTGAAAAGCCAGCTCCATTTTTTGCAGACTGATATCGCCTTTCACCCAATATGCAGCAGGCATATTATAAACGATGGAATCGGGATTATTCTCACACAATGTATAGATTCTCAACTGAGCATTTGACAATGGATAGTGCTCCTTGGAATTCACTTTCTTCAGCTGCACTGTCAGTACTCTGTTCTGCTTTCCTTGAATAATCTCAGCAAGGTGTTCGATTGTGGCACCGGAAAAAATTTCGCCAAGAGATATTTCCACGTCGAATTCCCGGTTGATTCTTGTGATCATTGTCATAATCAGAAGGGAATGTCCGCCTATCTGAAGAAAATTCTGATTCACACCGATATCATCCCGTCCCAGAATATCCTTCCAGATTGAAAGAAGCTTTTCTTCTGTCTGATTATGCGGCTTAACAATATCCTTTTCTTTTATCTCTATATTAAATCCGGATAACTCTTTGTAATTGACCTTTCCGTTTGCAAGGCGCGGAATCTTATCCATTTGTATATATATGGAGGGAACAATATTATCATTCACCTTATTCCCGATATATTCTCTCAAATCATCACTGTCTATTTTCTCATCCGCCGCATAAAATGCAATCATCTCCGGGCTTCCTGCCATCCCGTCCTTACTTTTCAGGGTGATTGCACATTCATTAATGCCGGGGTATGAACCCAAACATTTTTCTATCTCATCTAATTCAATACGAATTCCTCGAATTTTAACCTGTCTGTCAATTCTGCCATGAAATTCAAAGTTTCCGTCATCCAACAGTTTTCCCAAATCACCTGTTTTATAAAGCAAATCATTTTTGTCGTTGCCAAAAGGATTCACAATAAAGCATTTTTCGTTAAATTCCTTATTATAATATCCAAGTGATCTATAAGGAGTTCTGATATATATTTCGCCGACCTGCCCCTTTGAGCATACATGCATGTCTTTATCCAACAGAATAAATCTTGCGCCCTTTATAGCTTTTCCAATCGGTATGCTACTTTTCTGTAAATCCGCTTTTCCGATTACATAATATGACTTCACCATTGTCGTTTCAGTGGAGCCGTATAAATTCACGCAGGTAATTTTATCCTGAAAAATATCGAACCATTTCTCCAGAGCGTTTTTGCTTATTTTCTCACCTGCCATCAGAATATACTTTAAGCTTTCAAAAGAATATTCCTGTAGATCAATCTCATTTAATGCCTGAAAGAGACTCGGTGTGCAGTGAATCAGAGTCAATTTTTCAGAATCAATCCATTTAGCCAGTTTGCGGGCATCAAGAATTGTTTCCTTATTTTCAGGTATGCATACAGTTCCCCCACATAACAAAGGAGTATAAACATCTCTTAAAATCGGATCATGGCAAGGCGTTGTCAACTGACTGATTCTGGAATGCTCATCCAATTGAAACGTCTCAACCTCCCACTCTACGAAATGCGTAAGGCTTTTGTTTCTTCCGACAATTGCTTTGGGCGTACCTGTTGAACCGGAAGTATAAAAGATATAAATCGGATCATCCTCATCATAGTTTTCTTGGCAAAACTCGGAAATCTGATAGTCCGTTCTGCTGTAAAGCGCTTCATTCAAGGCAATATTCAAAGCATCTTTGCTCTTTGTGATCTCTTTGCTTTTAGGCAGGTTCGCCTCATCCACAAGTACTACTGAGCTGTCAATGCTTTCAAACATAGTAGTCAAACGCTGAGCAGGATATTCCATATCAAAAGGAACAAAAATATATCCGCCCTTCAAGCATGCTGTCATAGCCAGAATAATATCAATCTTTGAATTCAGCATCAAAGTAATCTGTGCCTTGGGTGAAACAGCTTTCTCACGCAGCTGTTCTAAAATAATATCTGAATATTTATCAATATCCCCGTAAGTCAAGTCGCTTTGCGCGGAATGAACAGCAATTCTGTCTCTGTTCTTTCTTAAGCTTTCATAGAGCTTTCTTTGAAATATCATATTAGAGTCCATAGTCATTTATACCTCCTTCTGATTAAACAGACATATTAAATTCCTGTATAAGTAATTCAGTCGTCAACGCAATCATCAGATAATCATTGTCATAGGGCATATTCAGTTTAAACCCTTCTTGCATATACTCCTTTTTCAGCTGTTCCACTTTTTCGGCATTGAAGATGCCGTGTTGTTTAATGGAATCGTAAGATAAGATCTCGCCAACAAATTCCTTATCTCGCTTTATAAATTCCGATGTGCCCGGAGCAGTAAATGCAAATTTCGGTCTTTCCAGTATCACGGAAGGAACACATTTCTGTGCAGCCTTTTTCAATATATACTTCTCATCGAAGTCCTTCAGCTTTAAAGAAGGCGGCATCTTCAGAACAAATTCTATGACATCCTTATCTAAAAACGGGAAACGAGCCTCCACCGAATTGGAAAACACCATATGATCTCCGTGATCGCCCAGCAGATGATCTGCCATTCGGAGCTTAAAGTCAACATATGAACGCTTATGCAGAATATCAACATCTCTGATTCTGTCCTGGTTTATGATAAAGTGATTCAAGCAGCTTATCTGATCAAAGTTCGCATTCACACTGTCTGAATAGATCTCCCTCTTTGTTTTATTAAAAGAATAGAAGTTCTTTTCATAAAGGAAATCATAATCACCGAATACCTGTTCTCTCAGCGCTTCTTCCTCTTTCAGGTTCGGCACTTTCTGTCTCGGCATCATCTGATTCAGTTTATCAAAACGATAACCGATATAACCGCCAAACAGTTCATCTGCACCTTCGCCTGTCAGAACAACCTTGATTCCTTTTTCATGTGCCATCTGAGAAAGCCTTTTTGTAGCAGTGTTATAAGATTCCTTTATAGCACATTCCGCATGATAGACAACACTTCTCATACTTTGCATGATTTCGTCAACATCAAGCAGATGAATATTATGAGTTGCTTGGATATAATCAACCATTGCACGCTGATATTTTCCTTCGGAAATATCCCTGTCCGCAAAATCTATAGAAAAAGACTGTTTCAAAAAAGGATCAACTTCAAATATTTTACCTGCGATGACAGAGGAATCCAAGCCGCCGCTGACATAAAAACCTACGGGAACATCAGACTGAAGTCTTCGTTTTACTGCCTGTGTCAGCAGTTCATCCAGTTTCTCAATATAATATTCTTCATCCATATTATATTCGATTTCGTTGATTTTGGGATAAATGACATCCCAGTATTCTTTTATCTGAATGTCACATAAATTGTTTATCACCATGCAATTGCCGGGCGGTAAGCTCGATATCCCCGCAAACATCGTTCTCGGGCTGATTAAGCCCGGAAAAGTCATCACCTGATCCAGTCCCACCAGATCAATTTTGCGCTCAACATCCGGATGCTCTATAATCGCTTTTATTTCTGACGCAAAAATCAGAAATCCATTTGTAATTGTGTAGTAAAACGGTGCAATTCCAACCTGGTCTCTGACACAAATCGCTTTCCTTCTCTTTTGATCATACAGGAAGAATGCAAACTGCCCGTTCAGCATATTATAGAAGTTTTCTCCGTACTCTTCGTAAAGATGCAATATACATTCACAATCACTGTTCGTTCTGAGAACATGTCCTTTTCCGACTAATTCCCTGTTCAATTCTTTGTAATTAAAAATCTCACCATTACATATCAGAACCAGCGAACAGTCTTCATTATATAACGGCTGCATTCCGCTCTCAAGGTCAATAATGCTTAATCTGGTAAAACCCAGACCTACATTATCCATTATTTTTATGTCAGCCTGATCCGGACCTCTGTGTACTATTTTCTTATTCATTCTCCACAAGACATCCGGATCTATACGATTTCCTTGTTGTAAGTCAATCATCCCGCATATTCCGCACATTGTATCCTCCACCTTACTTTAATTTATCAATATTTGCTTCGCGCACCAGCGCCCTTGCCAATATATCAGCCGAATCCAAAACCGGAATACCTTTATAATACTTATCACGAATGATAATCGGCAATTCTGTACACCCAAGGACAATTACTTCTGCACCGTTTGAGATCAGTTCATCCATGCAAATATTAATGTTTTTTCTGACTTTATCGGGTACATCAATTCCCAACGCCTTAATTCCGCTTTCCGGATTATAAATGGAATCATTCAGCAAATTGCTCTGAGATTCTTCCGATAACATCATTCCTTTCAGTCCACCGTTTTCCAGTCTCCGTATATATTCACCATCATAATACATACCGTTTGTAGCCAGAACACCGATGTTTTTTCTTTCCGGCCAGTTTGTTTTAATGTATCGAACAACCTCATCTATAATATTTACCAAACGGACCTTGCTTTTTTCACGCTTTAAGCCCTCAACAATTACTGACATAATCCTTTCTGCATGTGCTGTATTGCAGGGAATTCCCACAACATCCGCTCCGGCTTTTTCCATTTGTGTGATTATGGACAGAATAGAATATCCCGGATTGCAACTGGATTGAGATAACAGAAATTTACTTCTGTCTTCAATCATTTCCGGCTTTGAAATGATAATCACCGGTAAATGATCCTGATCAAACACAGCTCTTGTATTGTCAAGCACTTTCTGCATTGTGTATAAACTTGCAGTCGGTCCGACTCCGCCAACAATACCTATCGTTCTTTGATTAGCCATATTCTCTTCCATTTAATATTATAAGTCCTCCATAAAGTCATCTACAAGTTCTCCTAATTCACTGTCATTGAACATTTTCATTTCTGAAATGGAAATCTGCCGGTTACCGGCAATCTGCTCCACCAAAGAGGTCATGAACTGCTGTATCCCATCAGCAAAGCTTTCATTGCAAGTGCTTGCGTTATAAATAATTTTGACGCGGATTTCCTTTTCAGAAGGTTCAACAACAACAGTCAGATTAAAAGAAGTCTGCTCGAATTCTTCAACTCCGTTCAGCTTAAACTCCAGTCTTTCGTCCATCAGACGTTCTCTGAAGCGGTCATAATTCGCATAATTTTCAAAGCTGAAAATATTGTCAAACAATTCCCCTGAAATTTCAGCAGCAGCCTGAATTTCAGAAAGCGTCACAGCAGAATTCAAATTATGTCTTTCAACATCATCTTTAATCTTTCTTGCGATTTCATTTATAGTAGTGTTTTCCTCAACATGGATTCTCAACGGAAGAGTATTGATAAACAATCCGACCATTTTGTCAATATTGGGTACATTTACATTTCTTCCTGACACAATAATGCCAAAAACAATATCGCTGCGATTGAAGTATTTTCCAAGAACAATTGCCCAAACTGCCTGCATCAGATTAGCCAATGTAATGCTCTCTCTCTGGCAATAATCGTCCAGTTCCTTTTTAAATGCTTCCGGTATAATGAAATTCAGTTCTTTTCGCTCAACGAGCTCCCTGTTATGGAATTCATCTTTTTGAGTAGAAACAATTTCAGAAAAGCCTTTCAGATAATTCTTCCAGTATTCCAGCATTTCTTTTCTGTTTTGCTCAGCCAGCCAGTTGTGATATACCTGACAATTAACAGACATCGGCTCCTGCATTTTCTTTCCTTCAGAAAGAAGCAAATAACAATCAGCGATATCCTTGACAAGTAAATCAATACACCAGCCATCCATCAAAATATGATGGAAACTCCATATCAGCCTGTAATCATCATCCGATACCTGAATCAGCGTCATCCGCATAGGAACCTGATCACACAAATTGAAATTATCCGATCTGTCATCCTCGTAGAACTTTTTCAGCACATGGTCCTGATCAGCAGTTCCCCTCATGTCTATAAAAGAACTGGCCATACTATATTCTTTTAAGACAATCTGCTGCGGTTTTTCAAAAATCTTATACTCAAAACAGGTTCTCAGCGCTTCGTTCTTTTGAATAATATACTGGAAAGACATCTTTAAGCGCTCTTTATCAACATTTCCCTTTAAATGAAGAACAACCTGTTCAAAGTAAGTTTGAGATTTTTCATTCAAACGATAATCAAAAAGCATTCCCAGTTGCATCGGCGTCATGTCCATAATCTTTTCGATATTACCAGAATGCTTATCCAACGCAGATTTCAATTCTTTTACAGTAATGCTTTCATTCGAGAAATCCGACGGTGTCAGCACAGTATGATCTACTTGGCAGCAGAACTCTGTCAACAAATTAACATTATTCGCAAATGACTCTGTAAAGGCTTTTATCTGAGCGCTCTCAATTTCATTGCTGTCGTATACAATGGATAATTGAAGCATTCCATCTGTCTCAAGCAGATTGATCTCCAGAACATGATCCATACGCTGATTATCACTCACCGTCTGACCGTAATCGAAATCCACTATATCAATGTTGCTTTTTTCGGCGGACCGGGAAAAATCGCCAAGATAATTGAATATGATCTCCGGCTTTAATTCTAAAGCAAATGCCGGATCATCCTGAGCAGTCGTGTACTTTAAAATGCCGTATCCGACACCTTTTTTCGGTACGCCGCGCAGTTTCTCTTTCACGCCGATCAGCAGATCATCCCATTTTCCGGAGCTCTGCACCTGGAAATCCATCGGATACTGTGCCGTAAACCATCCAACCGTTCTCGTAACATCAGCATCAACACCCAATTGCTCACGACCGTGTCCTTCAAGTCCAATGCAGTAATCACCATCTCCAAATGTCTCTCCTAATGACTTCAAAAATGCAGCCATTAAGAATTCAGCCTGATTTGTACCAAAAGCCTGATTGGTCAGTCTTTTCTTTTCCGGCGAAACAGCAGTCAATTGACAATCATAGCCTGCTTGCTTTCCATTCATCCCCGCCGAACCGTTTGCACTTCTCAGAGAAACATAACTGCGGTTTACTTTCCTATTCCAATAATCAAACTCTTTTTGAACAGCGTAGGTTTTTGAATATTGATATAACAGATCCGCCCACTTCCGGAATGATGTTGTTTTGCTTCTCAACTGTACTTCTTTACCATCACATAATTCCTGATACATCTCCGAAAAATCTTCAAGCAGTATTCTCCATGAAACGGCATCTACAGCCAGATGATGTATAATCAAAACCAAATAATCGCCACTGTTCGTACTATAAATTTTGGCGCGTACTAAATTGCCTTGTTCCAAACTGCATCTTTTTTGCAGTTTATTTGCGTCCTCCAGCATGATTTGGCTTGTATTTTCGCCATCTTCGATTACCATGTATTCAATGTCCACTTTGTGATCAGATATGGGATCATTATACTGCGTAACAGTATTATTATACACCGAATACCGCATTCTCAATGCATCATGCTGCTCCAAAAGCTTGTTCAGGACAATTTCAACATAATCCCGTTTCCAACCGTGTTCATTTTTCAAGAGCACAGCCTGATTAAAGTGGTTTTTATCCTCAAAATTCTGCTCAAAAAACCACTTTTGTATCGGAGTAAGCTTTACCTCGCCCTCAACCATTTCATAATTATTCTTGTCAGCAATATTCTTCACCGCGTTAGCAATTTTATCAATTCGCTGCAAACGAATAATATCTGAAGTAGAGACACTGATATTGCGCTTGGCACACAAAGCTGCAATCTGGATTGCCTTAATTGAATCTCCGCCGCACTGGAAGAAACGATCGGTAATGCCGATTTCATCAACGCCCAGAACTTCCTTCCAAATATCGCACAAAATCATTTCAGTTTTCGTGGTTGGTTTCTCTTTCGGGGCTGATGGTGTCTGAGTTTTGAGCATTTCCCAAAGTGCTTTCTTATCAACCTTGCCGATGGTTGTATAAGGTATACTGTTCACATTTAAGAGATGAGACGGAACCATATAACCCGGCAAATTGTTTCTTAAGTACTCTTCAACGAAATCATTTTTCACATTCGCATCCGATACATAAAATGCAACTAATTCCGTTATTCCGTCTTTGTTTTCTTCACTCAGGACTACGCAATTCTGCACAGCATCGCATTTTAATAAAACGGCTTCAACTTCACCTATTTCAACACGATAGCCCTTAATATTGACCTGATTATCCTTACGACCAATAAATTCAATCTCGCCGTCAGGAGTCCATCGTCCAAGGTCACCGGTTAAATAGATCCGTTCTCCTCCGATGTTATGTCCATTCACGAAAGCTTTTTGTGTAGCCTCCGTATTCCCCAGGTAGCCTTTAGCCAGCTTCTTTCCGCCGACACATATTTCGCCCGGAATCCCGGCAGGAAGAACGTATCCGTTCTCATCCAGAATATATACGCTTGTTCCGCCAACCGGTCGGCCTATGGTTACATTTTCGCCGGGCTTCATCCCCCTCTTTATTGTTGTAACAACAGTATTTTCTGTAGGTCCGTATTCATTGATCAGTTCAATCTTATCATTTAATTTTGTGCTGTCCGCTAATAACTTTTGGCTTGTACTCTCTCCTGCAAGCGTGATCATCCTGATGGAAGCAAAGTCCTTCGGATCGGCAATGCTGATCAATGCATGATACAATGTCGGCACTACAATGAAATGCGTAATCTTTTCTTCACGGATTACATCAAGAATATGAAGGGCATCCTTCGCCTTTTTTTGATCCAGCAAAACCAATTTCGCACCAGATACCAAGGGCGTCAGTACACTTGTAAGGAACCCATCAAATTCATAGGAGAACAATTGCAGTACATTTTCATTTTCATCCAGCAGATATTCTTTCTTTCTCCAGTCAATGGTCAAACCAATGCTTCCCTGCTCAATCATTACGCCTTTCGGAGTACCTGTTGTACCTGAAGTGAAAATGATATAAGCCAGATCGGCGCTGTCAATGGAATCCTCCAGATTTGTATCATTCGTTTCATCAGGATCATTGACTGTCAGAGATTTTAACTGCGGATATTTGCATTTCAACTGATTATAAGTTTCTCCGCCGATTTCTTCATTCTGTAACAGGACAGTTTCTATATTTGCCTGCTGAATCATCTGTTCCAATCTGCTGAGCGGCTGACTGGGTGACAGCGGAATATAGGCATAACCAGCCTTAAACGCAGCAAGAACCATCTCAATCATCTCGATTGAATTCTCGCAAATCAAACCGATCATCTTATTGTCCGGACTGGTTTTCTTTATCATTCTGGCTAAGCGGTTCGCCTTTGCATTCAGCTCCCGGTAACAGATACTTTCTGTCTCAGATTCTCCAAACACATTTTCCCTTCTAATGACTACGGCTGTACTTTCAGGAGTTCTTATTACCTGTTCTTCAAACAACTGCTTAATCGTAATCGTTTTTTCTTCCTGCGCACCTGCGCTTTTACCGCCAAAATCTCGGATCAATTTCAGCGCTTCATCCTCGCTCAGAAGATTCATTTCTTCCAGCATGATATCCGGATTCTCAACAGCACGCTTCAGTAAAGTCTGGAAATGGTGCAGAAGATCTGCCATGTTCTTCTCGTCATACATTGCTTCCGCGTAATCAACCTTTAATTCCAGCCCATCAGCACTTTCAGAATAATTAAGCACGATATCGTAATCAATACTTTTTACCGGAATTTCATACTTCTCGTATTCCGTTCCGAATTCTTTCAATGTTAGATTATCATCAGTCTGCATAGAGAATAAAAACCGAATCAGTGCATCATCAGCAAACCGTTCTTGCGTGAATTGACTCACCAAACGCTCATAAGGATAGTCCTGATTTTCCATTCCATCCATTACTTTATTTTTCACAAGCTCTATTACCTGCGAAAAACTTGAGTCTTTTTCCAACGACATCCGGATACCAAGCGTATTGACAAACATACCAATGAGTTTTTCTGTCCCCAATACATTTCTTCCATCTGTCGGAACACCGATAACCAGATTACTGACATTACTGTACTTTGACAATAATACGCCATAAACAGCAAGAAGCACCACAAATACAGTACAATCATATTTATTTGCAAGTGTCTGAACCTGATGCAGATAATCCAATCCCATATTTACAGACAAAGTCTTGCTGTGGTTATCATGATTGTTTGCACCAATACGCTGGAACGGAAGTGAAAACCTTGGGAAGCCATGAGAAAACTCATTCAGCCAATACATTTCCTGTTCCTTGAATGCAGGGCTGTCATAGAACTGATTCATATAAACTGCATAATCTTTGAACTGAAAAGGCAAGGCATCCATGGCTTTTCCGTTATACAAAGAAAGCAGTTCCTCAAAAAACACCATTGATGAAAAACCGTCTGCAATGCTATGATGGAAGTCAAAGAATATCAAACTCTCATTGTTTTTCAGATGAATCAGAGCTGTCCGGAAAAGAGTATCCTTCTCCATATCAAACGGCTGAATGAATTCATCAATAAACGCTCTCACATCCGCATTGTTCTCAATGGTCGTCACAGTCATTTTAGCTTTCTCAGCATCAACTATTTTCTGAAAAAGCTTGTTATCTTTCATGAAAAATCTTGTGCGAAGAATCTGATGTCTTTCTGTAATTTCAGTCAGACACGCTTCCAAGCGTTCCGGGTCAATAGAGTGTTTAACCCAAATTCCTTCATGAATATTGTCATTGGTAGAGTTCCCCTTAATCCGAGAACTCAGATACAGACCGAGCTGCACTTCTGTTGCGGGATAATAATCCATTTCCGCAGCACAAATCAACTCTTGTTGCTCTGATTTTTGATTGTTCCCCGCTAAGCTCTCAGCAAGCAGACGTATTGTCTTTTTTGTAAACAGCTGTTTCGTACTAAGCTGAATTCTGAACTCATTTTCCAGCTTCTTCTTTAAAAGCATTGCCTTAATTGAGTTACCGCCAAGTGCGAAGAAATTATCATCAATAGAAGAAAGCTTTTCACCCAGCACTTCTTCCCAGATCCCCCAAATTCTTTTTTGGGTTTCATTCTCCGGCAAAGCATTCATCCCTGTTCTGGTGTCTGAATCCGGAACACTGGAAAATATCTCAACCTTTTTGGGGATTATGGAAAGAGAATGAATGGCCGTCTGATCATTTACGAGCAGACTTTGAATTAACTTCTTATAGCATCTGCACCAATCCAGCATCACATCTTCCGACAGCATTTGAGAATTATACTTGAACTGTACGGTGAGTCCATTTTTGAATTGCATTACATTTACAAAAAGATCATGGCTGCAAAGATTGGTTCCCTGAATTTGCATCAAGGTTTTTAAGCCCGCAAAATAAGGAATTTCAACCTCATCCATATTAAACATAATCTTTGTACCGGGGAGACGCGCCGCATCCAGGTGCTCAGTCATACCACTGATCGAATATGTCTGATATTGAGCAATTTCAAACAATTCCTTCATCACGCCGGCTGCATCTTCCATGAGCGAACACGAATCGTTCACTTCATGAATCACTGTCAATACATTATCACACTGACCAACAAGAGAAAGATCCCCCATGGCAGGCTGACTTGCAAACGGAACACCGATTGCAAGATTGCTGTGATCAGTGACTTTACTGATCAGTACATAAAAAGCAGATAACAATGCAGCAAATAAAGTTACCTTGTTTTGCTTACTGATTTCTTCCAATCTTTGTTTCTGTTCGCCGTTTAAGGAAAAATGTATTTCAGCTTCCTTGAATACAATACTATCGTAGCTATCATAAAGTTCGCTGTTCTCCGGGAACAAACGATCAGTAAACGGAGCCTTTAGTTTTTCATTCCATAAGCAGCAGGCAGCTTTGTAATCATCCTTTTGTTTTTGTTCCTCACTCCACAGAATAAAATCGGAGAACTGCTTGGCAGGCGGAAAAGAAATTTCCTTTCCGCCCAGCAGTTTTGAATACACATCAGCGATTTCAGAAAGGATAACCCCCTGGGACCATCCGTCGAATACAAGATGATGCGTCGTAAAAATGAATTTGTAACGATTCGTTTCATACTTAATAATACGAATCCTTGCTAATGGAGCTTCTTCGAGATTAAATTTCCTAATATACTCGTCGTTAATCCGACCTTGAAGGTCCGTTTCCCGATTTTCGGAGTGGCTGAGATCCTCAAATATTACCGGAATTGTTTTTTTTTTAGCTTCCTGTTTTTGAGTATCTTCATTTATGGATAATCCAACCGCATCATGCCGATTCGACACGATTTCCACAGCCTGACGCATCTGTTCTTCATCCAAATCTCCCTGCATATCAAAAACAATGGTTTCATTGCAGGAAACAGATACTTGATCATCCAGCATAATTCCGCTTAGAATCTCTTTCTGTGAGTCGGTCAGTTCCATAGCGCTGGAGTTCTGTCCTGCTTTTTTCGGCTTGATAAAACCATACTTTCTCATTTCCTGTACAGATTCTTTGATAATATCCTTGATATGTTTAATATCATCCTCTGTATGAGCAGTGGAGAAGAAGCAGTTTCTTCCTTCCCAAATGTAGATTCCCTTATAAACCAACAGATAGAAAAGCAGATCCAGATCTCCCTGAAGAACAAAACGGAAGAGAGAACCAAAATTAACCATTTTAATCGGAATTTCTTCGTCCTCGAAATAGCGATTCATTTCATTGACAAATTCAGAGGTTCTGTTATTCAGTTCTGTCTGAACATCTTCCTCCTCCAGCTTAGTCAGCACTGCATTTGCAGCAGCCATTGCCATCGGATGATGGCAGAATGTACCTGCAACAAAAGTTCTGATCTCCTCTCTGGGCGGATAAGAGCTGTCGCCGAATGACCAGAATCCGCCGTCGATGCTATCCATATATTCAGCTTTACCGGAAACAACGCCAATAGGCATACCGCCGCCGATAATCTTGCCGTAGGTCACAATATCTGCTTGTACTCCGTACCATTTCTGGGCACCGCCATTCATAATACGGAATCCGGTGATGACTTCATCAAATATTAAAGCACATCTGTTATCCTGCGTAATTTTTCTCAGCTTATGTATGAAATCTCTGGGTGTAAAGTCTGGTCTTCTGCTCTGTACAGTTTCTACAAGCACACCTGCGATTTCATCAGCATGATTCTCAATAAAATTCAGACTTGCTTCTGTTCCGTAGTCAAGAACATACAAATCTTCAACCATACTTTCCATCACGCCCGGTGCAAGCGGAATTGTTTTCTCCGGATCAATGCCTGGCAATCCGAGAATTCCGTCAAAGGTACCATGATACGAACCGGCGAAAACAACGATTTTCTTCTTTCCGCTCACCGCTCTGGCGACACGGCATGCCACCATATCAGCTTCAGTACCAGAATTATAAAAAGCAACTCTTTCAACTCCGGTCATTTTGCAGATCTTTTCTGCGACTGTTCCTGCCGTTTCAGACATCGGCCCCAGAGAAAAGCCGGTTGAAAGCTCTTCCTGCAAAGCATTCACAATGAAATCCGGATTATGTCCGAACAGCGTTACACCGAAGCCCATTGTCAAGTCAATATACTTGTTATCATCGACATCCCAAATATACGCGCCTTTTGCTTTAGGAGATACCAACTGATATACCATTTCTTTTAATACCATTCTAAAGCCGGCGATATTGCGGTTGTTCGCATATACATTTCTGTACTTCTGTATATTATTTTTGCTGCCCTTTGTCTTCTCACAAAAACGGGTGATCAATTCATCCAAATATTTTCTCTGAACATCAGTCAGATTTGAACTTGTCTGGAAATTCAGAGTCGCATACGGTTTATAGGCTTTGTTATTGGTTCTTTCATATTTCTTAGCAGCAGAAGATACCACAGTTCCCTTTGGAGCAGTTTGCGGAACTGCCGGTGCACTGAATGCTGTGCACGAAGCAGATGTTTTTCCTCTTTCCAAAAGTTCCAGCTGCATTTTCATAATCTCGAGTTGCTTTCCGAAAATATCAGTGCTGTTGCTTTCCGGATATCCAACAACAGATTCATTCTTTTCATTTTTGTCACTCATGAGAGCATAATCTACCGAAGCTGTCTCTGGTTCGGTCTCCGTTTCATTTGCGCTTTCATTTACCAATTCACACAAATAATCCGCGACTTTTCCAATCGTATTCAAATCCATAAGGAAGCGGTTCACAGAGAGATCTTCCTGAAATACACTTTTTATTGTGTTCTTAAACTGCATAAGTCCCAATGAATCCATTCCGATATTGATAAATTCTTCGTTTCGATTCAATTCGTCAATATTGATACCGCTGATCTTACTTACTATTTTCGCACATTCTTCCTCTATTCTCTGTTTTTTCATATTATCAGCATTCTCCTTATAAGTTGTCAATTCTCTTTTAGGTGTTGTAGTTGCGCTCTCGCTCGGAGTTTCAATCCAACAGCGAGTCTTGTCAAAACAATATGTAGGGATACTAATTTTATTATAGAAGGCATCAGGATAAATCATGTTCCACGGCAGTGCTGCACCCTGAACATAATATTTGCAGATTTTTTTCGCATCCTGATGTTTCATGGTTCTGAGATCACCGGCTTCAGCAACAAAATTCCGCGACTCTTCTGAAAGTTCCGCAAACTGTTTTCTGGTGATTTCAAAATCTTCCTGTGCCTGAACATTGTTGGATATTACGCGGAATCTTCCGCTGAAAACACGATCGCTTTCATCGGCATAATTACCTCTCCGCAGCAGATCGAGAAGTTCTTCACGGCTCTCAACAATAAACGCAAGCCGATAAGAATAGTGCATTCTTCTGGTTGAAGCCATATAGCAGATGTTGTCCAGAGAATCTTCCCGTTCTTCTGCCAGAAATTCAATATACTGTTCTTTCAGTTTTTCCAGTGCATTCTGCGTTTTTGCGGAAATCACAAATATATTGAAAGGATTCTTGCGTTCTTTCCTTACTTCTTCATAATCCTGCAACAGCAAATTACAATTTGTTCCACTGAATCCGAAAGAACTGATTCCGCAAATAAACGGTTTGTTCGGTTTATCAAACTGTTCCAGTTTATCCGCAACATAGATTGCGCTGTCTGCGAGTTCCACCTTTTTGTTCAGTTCCTTAAAATGCACAACAGGCGGTATTTCCTTATATCGGAACATGAGGAGTATCTTGATCAAGCCCGCAATTCCGGCAGCCTCAAGCAGATGACCGATATTCGATTTAACCGAACCAACTGCACAAATATGTTTTTGTGTGGTGTATTTACGAAAAGCCGCTTTGATTCCTTCCAGTTCAATTGGATCTCCGAGCGAAGTTCCTGTGCCATGCGCTTCAATATAGGAAATATCTTTCGGATCAATGGCAGACCTGCTCCAGCATTTCAGCAGAAGATCCGTTTGCGACAAACTGTTCGGAGCCGTGATTCCCAGGGTTTTTCCGTCCTGATTCGCGGCGCCTGCCTTAATCACGCCATAGATGTTATCGCCGTCTGCAATCGCCTTTTTCAAGGATTTCAGGACAACTGCGCCAACACCTTCTCCGAATCCAGTGCCATTGGAACTATTATCAAATGCTCTCGTTCTCGCATCAGACGATTCAATTCCCACAGAGGATTTCAGCGGCAGCAAATTTAATTTCACACCGCCTGCAATCGCCGCATTGCAGTCTCCGTTTCTAAGCGCGTTACAAGCTGTATAGACAGCAATAAGCGATGAGGAGCATGCTGTATCAATCGTTACAGCCGGACCTTTCAGATTCAAAGCATGTGATACTCTTCCTGAGATCATTGACGGAAGATTGCCAACCGCAAATCCGCTCCGGCTATCCGTGATTGCTCCCGCTATGATTCGCTCATAATCATATTGAGACTTGGAAGCACCGACGTACACACCGATACTCTGCTCCATGCGATCTTCTTCCAGAAGATATCCGGCATCCTCCAACGCCTGATACGCAACTTCCAAAAACATTCTGGAAGAGGGCGACATCAGCTCTGCATCCTTCGGCATGATATTGAAGAAACGGCAATCAAATTTATCGACTTCTTCCAGATATCCGCCCTCCGCGAATTCTTTTGATGAATAGTCTTTCGCCACATTCTCAAGCATATACCGGATGTCCGCTTTTCTCGCTTCCGGATATTCATGGATATTATCGAGTCCGTTTCTGATATTTATCCAGAATTCTTTTGCGTTATCAGCTTCCGGGAATCTGCAAGCCATACCGATGACTGCAATATCCTGGTCGTCCGCATCGCTGAATGTATCTTCTTTTTCTGAAATGCCCCCCGTCTTTTCATAAATATACTTTTTCAGCTTGTTAATTGAAGTATAATTAAACAAATCTGTGGTCGTAAGCTCAATATGCATTTCATTCTTCAGCTTTTCAACGATCTGCATAATCTGAAGTGAATTTACGCCATCCTGGAAGAAATTCTCCTCAGGATCCACATCCTTCCCTGTAACATCTCTGAAAATCCCGACTAAGCGTTCGTCGAAGGCATCATCTTTGCTATTGATTTCTTTCTTTCCGCTTCTTTTGGGAGCGTTAATATCTATCAATACAGCTTCAAATTCTCCGTCTTCCAATTTGCTGCGCAATTCATTTCTTCTCAGTTTTCCGGAATCGGTTTTGGGAAGCTGTGCAACAGGCACAACGTATTTGATTGTTGAAATTCCCTGCTGCCGCAAATGAATTCCAATTTCTTGACTAATCGTCTGAAGGGAATCCGCATTTGCATGTTCATCTTCCAGGAACACCGCAATGCATTCGTCATTCGTCATTCCGTCTCTGACATTGATTGCAGCAACCTTTCCGGGAATAACGCCTTGAATCTGTTCGCAGATACGCTCGATATCTCTTGGATAGTAATTTTGTCCATTGATTAGAATCAGTTCCTTAGCTCTGCCCGTGATAATCAGTCTGCCGTCATGCAAATATCCAATATCGCCTGTACGGAGCCAATTATCAGCTGTAAACATCCCTACAGTTTCTTCCCTGTTCTTGTAGTATTGCTTCATTGCAATTTCACTCATGATTTGGATATGTCCGATGTGGTATTCTCCCAAATCATTATCGTTATCATCACAAACACGAAGCTTTACACAGTCAAGCGGATAACCGACCGTCGAAAAGGAAAGTGTATTCGGTCCTTCCTCAGTCAACTCTGTGACTTTGTTACCGACCCACAAATCTGAACGGTTAATTATAATCTGCTCAAGCGTGGTTTCCGGTTCACAAACAGAAATAACAACGGTTGCTTCCGTCATTCCGTAACCGGGACATATCACTGTATCCTTAATTCCGTATCGCTTTAGTTTCTCATAAAACAGCTGGCATGCCTCAACATTAACCGGCTCAGCTCCGTTCCAAATTGTCCTTAATCCGGACAGATCCCATCCATAATCCTTATCTTCCAGCTTCAGTGCAATATATTTGAAGCAGAAATTCGGTGCACCCGAGATCGTATATTTATATTTACTGATAGCATCGACGTAAAGCAACGGATCATATGCAAACATTGTTTTCGGCATTATGCATGCTTCAGCACCTAAGATTACCGGCATAATATGCATTACCAGCAAACCCAGATTATGCGTAAGCGGAAGCCAGCTTATAAACCGCTCAGACGCTGACAGTCTTTCCAGCCGGATAACACCGTACAAATCGACCATCACATTGTGATGTGTAATTTCAACACCTTTTGGATTTCCCATGGAACCGGATGAGAACTGAAGAATCGCACTGTCATCCTTCGTGATTTCTTCCATGCGTCCTTTTTCGTGACAGTCTTTGTATTCTACACTGGAAATAAATCGCTCGGTCAGCAAAAGCGCCTCTTTAGGTTCCTGTTTTTCCACATATTCTCTGAATTTTTCATAATGATCATTTTCCGCCACCATATGCGGATAATCCAACAACTGCCATACATAATATAATCTTAGCTTTGCTTCTTCTGTAGCGGCAGGTCCAATCGGTACCGGGATAATTCCTCCTAAAATGCATGCCCAGAAGTTATAAATGAAATCGCTGACATCCTCAACCTGAAAAAGCAGCTTATCCCCTTTTTTTATGCCTCTCTTCTGCATAACAGCAAGACAGTTCAAGGATTTTTGTAGTATTTCAGCATAGTTTTCCCTATACTCGGTGTCTTTTCCTTTGAAAAAACGGATTCCCATATCCGTGTTTTCGGCAGCTGCTAAAAATGCTTCTGCAAGATTGGTATATATTTTCATTTCCCCTCCATTTTAACGACGAAACGTCAAGATTATGTCATTTTACTGAAAGCATTTAGAAATTTCAGCAATATTATCAATGCTTTCAATTGAAACAGCTTTTTCCTGATTGTTTACCGACTTCAACATATTTCTAAGTATTGTTCCGGCTCCAACTTCTATAAAGCAGTTTACACCCTTCCTGCGAAGATACTCCATACTTTGTCTCCAAAGAACGGTGCTCGTCATTTGCTTACTAAGCAACGGATAGATCTGGTTTTCATTCAAATACGGTCTTCCGGTTACATTGGACATGACAATACCAGAAGTTTTCTTAAATTTCTGCACACGAAGATAATCATTAAACTCCTTCTGCGCGTCAATCATATAACCGGTATGAAACGCTCCTAAAGAATTTATAATCCGTCCGTGAATGCCGTATTTCTCCAATTCGCTGATCACTGAATCCACCAAATTCCTAGATCCTGCGATTATTTTTTGATTTACGCTGTTATCACAGATCAGATCTACCATCTCAGAATCCGAAGATGCACTTCTGCATATATCATTCAAAAGTGCATTGTCCGCATTTCTCGCGTTTGCCATGGCATAATATCCGGGCTTTTCAGCCTTTCCCATAATTTCGCCCCGAGCCTTTACAAGAAGAAGCGTTGTTTTAAAATCCAGGTTTCCGGAACAAGCAAGTGCAGCATATTCGCCGACACTATGACCTGCAAAAAAATTATAATTATCGCCTGTTTCGGAAACTAACGCCTGATAGCATGCGTAACTGCAAACAAAAATACATATTTGAGCGTACTTGGTCATCTCCAAAGCATTCTGGCTCATGCATAATGACTTCAGATCGAGATGCAGAATATCCTGCGCTTCTTCAAACACTCTGTTTGCTGCTTCATAGCGAGTCCAAATCTTTTTCCCCATGCCTGCATACTGCGAAGCCTGTCCCGGAAAAAGCAAAGCGACCTTTTTCATATCTTCTCCTTATTCTCAAGCGACAACGTATATACTTCTCCGTAGACCGGAATAATATCCGGCGTTCTGCGTTTTTCAAGAACGACTCCAATCTGCTCCGCCTGTTCGGCAGTATTATCAGAATAATCCGGCCACTGCAATTGAAGCGCGTTATATCCTTCGGCTACGGCTTCGACAGGAATTGCAATCTCATGCTTCTGCCATTCTGAAGTAATATCTCCTTCGTAAACAACGGTTTCATTCAGTATAATTCTGAATTTTTGGGAATTGTTCGGATCACCGGGAATTCTGGCGACAATTTTTAATGCATATGCCCTTGACTGATCTGACACAAACCAGAAATCCGAAGTATCGCTGTATGCCGCAAAATAGCCATAGCGCTTCAACCGTGCCGGTATCTCCGGCCAATTATACTGCGCTTCTGTCATTGAAATGGCTTTTACATAATAATCCGGTTCCAGCAGATTCTTGTCTTTTTCATGTATTCCATATGTTCTGATTAGCGCGGATTGAAAATCAGCTTCAAATCCAGCATCCTCAACAACAGATTTTATGCTGTCAATCAGCACCTTATCCAGTGCAAGACCTTTATTTTTGCTGAGATATCGCTGTCTCTGTTCTGATATTCCGTTCAAATATGCCTCTGAATGCTTACTCATCCAAACAGGTAATGTTCTGTTCTGGAAGAAAGCAAATTCCTTCAGCACTGACTTGATTGCAGCATCGTATTCGCAAGCCTTTTGCAAATGATATTTAACGATTTCGGCGTCCTGCCCCCAATGAGCATTGTGGATAGCTGCCAAAAAATGTGCTTCTGCCATTACTCTGTTATTTTCTTCTGTTGTACAATTGCGATCATTACCGGTGATATCAGCCTGTTCATGATTCAGTTCCAGAATCTTCTGATAAACCTCTTTCATCACAAGCTGGATTCCATGCATCGTCAAATGGCAATAATCCATAAATAATGTGCGGTCAACCTCGTTACGATCCGCACAAAAAACCTCTCTACAATCAACAGTTACAAGATCTGTGTAGTTTTCTGCTTCCTTTTTTAACGCTTCCTGCACCGAAGAAACAGTTCTCGGTGTATTGATTTTCGGATAAAGAACAGCAATATCTCTTGCTCTCTTTTTACAATTCTGCTCCTCTTGGCGATTTCCTAATGCTTTATAAGCTTTTGCCAATAAATTCAATTCCCTTACGGACATCTTCTGCTTCACATCCGAATACTCCAGGGCTTCATGAATGACTTGTTCGTATTTCTTATCCGCAAAAAGCTGCTTCAGATGAGACATGTAGTCAAGCCATTCGGTTTGATTTGTATTCACATCCCAAGGCTGCCCGACATCAGTGTCTTCCCAATCCAAAAGATTAAATTCAGGAATCACAAAAACAACCGGAATTCCACGCTTCATAAAAAGATTGTTCAGGCAGTCATACATATTTTTCACTTGCCCCACAAGGCTTTGATTAAAATATTCTAATACAGCCTTCATTCCGCCGTTTTTCATACAATCTGCAATGTCAAGCGGTTTACTTAACCATAGCTCACTGCAATCCCAGTTGTTACCGCCGAAGATCACAACCACATCCGGTTCCAGTGCCGTTGTCTCCTCGATTAACTGAAGAAGCATTTCATAGTTCAAATCAGTTCTCGCCAAATCAACGACTTCATAATCATCCTTTCCGTTCGCCCCAAACAAATTATTCAGTTCAATGCACGTATTATAAAAAGGATCATAAAAATAGCCTCTTGCAACCGATTCACCCAAAAATACAACTCTCTTTTTTGTACTTTTCTTCGGTATTGTAGTCATTTTTGACCAATAATTCCATTCTGCTGCTGTCGTTTCATCCAACACATACTGTCCGTCTTCTGCTTTCCAGATTCCTACTTTGCCGGTATTCGTTCTGGAATTAACTGCTTTTTCCTTTAATTCATCCAGATACAGGGTATTCATTAAGCGAAATACATCTTTATGATCCGGCAGTTGTGCCTCCAGTCTTCTAAGATACTCTCTTGTTTTTTCATCCGGTCGTTTCATATTCTTCCTCCTAATTATAATTTTGCTGCTGTTGCGCACTTATGTTTTTCTCGTTCAAATCAATCAAAGCAATGTGTAAACCAAATCATTTACATTTGTCTTTGCAATTCCTTCTCTATTGATAAAATATTTCCAAATTTCTGAAATATCTTCTTTCAGAACAACAAAATCCTCCAGCACAAGCACATCCATCTGTGCACGCACAAAGCACTTAATTGCATCCATAGGCGAACAAACAATCGGCTCTCCTCTCATGTTGAAAGACGTATTCAAGATGAGAGGGCAATTTGTCAGTTCGTCAAATTTTTCAATCAGCCTTGCATACCTGCCATTTCTCTCTTCCGTAACGGTCTGGATTCTGCCGGAACCATCCACATGCGTAATTGCAGGCAGATCCAGTTCTGAAACAACCTGACATGTTTCCAGCATGTACGGCGATTCATGATCCACATCAAAATGCTCCTTCGTTTTTGACAACAAAACAGACGGTGCAAACGGCCGAAAGCTTTCTCTTTTTTTCACCATGCCATTAATCAGATTACGCATATCCGGATTTCTCGGATCTGCAATGATGGAGCGGGCACCCAATGCACGCGGACCGAATTCCATTCTTCCCTGGAACCATCCGACAACATTTCCTGCCGCTAATTTTTCAGAAACAAACTGCAGCATTTTATCTTCATCATTTCGGAAATCCAGATATTTAACGCCGGATTCATCTAAAAGACGTTTAATCTCAGCATTACTGTACTGCGGTCCAAGATAAGCATCCTTCAGCGGTTCAATGTTCTCTTTTGTCAGTCTCAGATAAATCACTGACGCAGCACCAATCGCTGCGCCAGCATCGCCGGCTGCAGGTTGTACAAAAATGTTCTTGAAAGGACCTTTTTTTCCGAGTTTGCCAACTGCAACGCAATTCAAAGCAACGCCGCCGGCAAGGCATAAATTATCGCAGGGATAAACACTATACAGATAATTTGCCTTTTCCAGCAGCAGCTCTTCAATGACAACTTGTATACTGCGTGCAACATCCATATGGAACTGCAACAGTTCACTTTCGGGTGTTCTTCCGGGATGACCTAAAAGTTCTTCCATTTTATGAGAATACATAAAGTCATCTTCAATATATGTGAAATAATCCATATTCAGACGAAATGCGCCTTTTTCATGCACCTCGATCATTTGATAAAGCTTATCAACCAAGGTCGGCTTTCCATAAGGCGCAAGTCCCATGATTTTATATTCGCCGTCATTCACTTCAAAGCCCAAATATGCGGTAATCGCGCTGTAAAACAATCCGATAGAGTCGGGAAAATCAACGCTCTCAATTATTTTCAGGGTATCTTTTTCTCCGTAACCATATGTCATACACTGCCATTCGCCCACACCGTCAATGGTCATGACAGCAGCTTTATCGAATCCGGAATAATAATATGCACTTGCGCCATGTGAAAGATGATGATTGACACAATAGATGTCGCCTGTAAATCCAAGCTTTTCGCGGATTTCACGCTTATAATCATCCATCTCAATCATTTTATATGCCAGCTTTTCTTTACGGCCCTCTGAGTTATTCTTTTTCATTCCCATCCAGATCTGCCGCGTTAGTTTGCACCATGGTTCCTCATAATACGCAACCGCGCACACTTCGTCCACAGTAACGCCTGCTTCGTCCAGACAATACTGAAACGCATTCTTCGGAACGTTAAAATCATGCTTGATTCTCGTGAAACGTTCCTCCTGAGCAGAAGCAATCAGTTTGCCATCCATTATAATGCAACACGAAGCATCATGATAACCGAAAGCAACCCCCATCACAACATTTTTCTTTTTTTCACAAATCATTTTAAACCTCCAAAATGTTTTTGTAATCTCCATCCACAATATTATACACGAATAATATACTACAAAATAGAGTTTACAAATTTAGGATATTCATATTATACCACATAACCGCACGCCTGTCAATAGGTTAATCAGAAAAAAAATAATAAGATAAAGCCGGACAGCAGCGGAATTTAACAGCAATTCAATACAAAAAGTACAATATTTCTAAAGAATGTTGTATTATTTTGCCCATTCCGACTTGTTGAAAACAGGAGGATTTCTACAGAGCGGCATTGTTTTGATCAAGGCACTGATAACGGGTTCTGCTTATGCGGAAACGCAGGCAGAATATGATGCACTGATAGCCGATATGGAAACCCGCATCAATGCCGTGCAGGACGGTGATGCCCGTGACCTTCTGCGTAAAAGATACCTCGAATTCCTGCCGTGGTCGGAGATCATGAAGGAGATTTCGGATATCCTGAACCGCCTGTCTGTCGTAGAGACAGCATTGTCCGGCGTAGAGACCGCACTTGCGGCAATCGTGGAGGTGAGCGAATGAGCATTGCAAATTACCTGACGGCGCTGGATGCGCAGCGTGATCAGCTTGCCCGCAATCTTGTGACAATGGGTGTTCAGGCTTCGGAATCCGAAAAGCTGAATACCCTTGTGCCGAAGGTGCTGCAGATTCCGTCCGGCAGACCAGAGGTGACGCTGTTCTGCAACGGCAATGATGCTCTTACCACATACGGTGAGAGCATCTACACTTTCTATATTGACGGCTACCGCAGCATCGCGGGCTTTGCTGATGTGTATCCGCATTTCTGCTGCGCGGAGAACGCCTATGCACTTTACTACAATCAGCCGGATTTCAACTGGGGCGCTGTCATTTACACCATGTGTATCACCCCGGTACGCATCACGCCTGCAAGCAGAATTCTGTTTACCTACAAATCCGGCTCGACCGATGCAGGTGAAATGTGGCTGGTGCGCAAGAGCAGTCAGCAGATGTCGCCTGCGGAAACGGCAAGGTATATCCACGAAAAGCTCAGCGGCGGCGAGGCGATCTCCGTTCCGTTCGGCTGGCTCGGCTCCGTCGGCAACTATATCTCCGTCCTGCATGACTGCAGCGGTGTATCTGCTGACGAATATTATCTCGCTTGGAAGGCAGTGACAGATAACACAAGCCCTATGATCAGGACGGTTAAGGTACTGGAGGTGACAACATGAAAGGAAGTATCTGTACGGTGATCGGCGCAATCGGCGGCGGAATCGCAGCGCTGTTCGGCGGCTGGGATTCCGCGTTGGTAACGCTCATCATCTTCATGGGCATTGATTTTGCAACCGGAATGATTACCGGTGCTATGGGCAAGTCTAAACACAGCAAGACCGGAAAGCTGAACAGCAAGGCAGGCTGGTACGGGCTTGCGAAGAAGTGCAGCATTCTCATGCTCATTATCGTGGCGGTGCGTCTGGATATTCTGCTCAATACGAATTATGTGCGTGATGCGGTCTGTATTGCGTTCTGCGTGAACGAGCTGCTTTCCATCGTGGAAAATACATCGCTCATGGGCATTCCGTATCCGCCCGCACTGAAAAATGCCATTGAGGTTCTGCAGAAGCAGACCGGCAGAAAGGATGATAACGATGATTAAGACCTACGTCTATACCGATAACACGCAGCTCTCTCCTCACTTTAATGCGCAGGAGTTCCGCTGCAAGTGCGGCAAGGCACATGATTTTCAGATCGACGATGATCTCATCACCAAGCTGGAGACGCTCTATGCAGCCCTCAGCTGCTCTAAGATCATCGTGACCTCCGGTTTCCGTTGTGCTGCTCATGATAAGGCAGTCAAGGGCAGCGGCACGGGACAGCATACACGCGGCAAGGCTGCGGACATCTGTTGCTACGGGCAGGACGGTCAGCCGATTTCCAGCAAGACCGTCTGCTGCAAGGCGCAGGATACCGGCTTCACCGGCATTGCCAATATCACTGCCGCCTACATCTACACGCACGTCGATGTGCGCTCCGGCGGAAAGTGGTACGGTGATGAGGTACATGGCAACAGCACTGTCACGGATGATTTCTATAAATACTTCGGAGGCGATGATATGAAGGGCATCGACGTCAGCGTTCACAACGGCAAGATCGACTGGCAGAATGTCAGGGCGGCGGGCATTGACTTTGCAATCCTGAGAGCAGGATACGGCAGGCTTGCATCGCAGAAGGATGACCGTTTCGAGGAGAACTATGCGGGTGCTAAGGCGGCAGGCATTCCAATCGGCGCTTACTGGTATTCCTATGCAATGACACCGGAGGAAGCAGAACTGGAGGCGGATGTGTTCCTGTCCGTCATCAAGGGGAAGCAGTTCGAGATGCCTGTATACTTTGACCTTGAGGAGAAAAAACAGTTTGACCTCGGTAAGGAGAAGGTGTCTGCCATTATGCGAGCGTTCCTTGAAAGAGTCGAGGCTGCAGGCTACTTTGTCGGTCTGTACGGCTCGGCATCCTCACTCACGACACATACCGCCGATGACATCAAATCCCGATATACGATTTGGCTGGCACATTGGTGTGACCGAACGAATTATAGCGGTGCTTATGGTATCTGGCAGCATTCCGAGAAAGGCAAGGTCGCAGGCATCAACGGCAACGTCGATCTTGATATCGGCTACAAGGACTTTCCCACGATCATCAAGGCGAAGGGGCTGAACGGCTACGGCAAGGAGCCGAATCCGCCTGCGCCTGCTGTGGAGGACGGCATTACCGTTGAGGTCACGGTTGACGGAAAGAAGTACAGCGGAAAACTGAATAAGGCATAATATCTGCGCCCGTCGGGAAATTTTTTCTCGGCGGGCGCATTTTTTTCGTCCAAACGCACCTCGATTCTGTAGTGGGATATGAAGGGGTTGACTTTCCCGGCTATCATTAGGAGGTGAGATTCATGATAAAGCACAAAATTACCGATAAGGAAAAAGCAATGGTCAATGGAGGGAACACTGTGGAAGAGACCAAAGAGCCTGTCGTCCCGGTCAGCGAAAAGTATATGCTGACGATCCGGGAGGCTTCGATCTATTTCAGCATCGGCGAAAAGAAGCTGCGTCGGCTGGCGGAAGAACACACAGGTGATTTCGCTGTTATCAACGGAAACCGCTATTTGATTATTAGAACAAAATTCGAGCAGTTTCTCCTCGAAACTTCTACCATCTGATTTGACGTTAAAGTGCCGTAAGTAGTTGCTTTTTCGCCGAAATAGAGTAATATATGATACTAAGCCCGGAGAGGCAAATATATTACTGGAGGCGATCAGCATGGACGAACTGAAAATCCCGGAGAAGTTTATTCTCTCGATCAGGGAGGCTGCTTTATACTTCGGCATGGGAGAGAAGAAAATCCGCAGAATGGCAGAAGACAATGAAGGCGACTTTGCACTGTACAACGGAAACCGCTACCTTGTTATCCGCCCGCTGATGGAGCAGTACTTCACAGCGCTTGCAAAGAAAGGAGGCACACAGGATGCAGAGAGCAACACCGGAAAATAAGGATTTCCTGACGCCCGAAGAGACGATCGTTCTTTTTGTCCTGAGCAGACGGAAATTCGGCGAATGGCTGCGTAAACAGAACACCCGCCCGATGATCGTGATGGTCGGGAAGCGTAAAATGATCAACCGCACAGCCTTTCAGGAGTATCTGTGCGAACACCCTGAGTTAAGGAGGAAAATTTAATGGGTATCAGAGGAAACATCCGCCGTGATCCCAAGCGCCGTATTCTTCGCGCCGGGGAGTCCATCAGGGCGGACGGCAAGTATCAGTTCAAGTATTATGTGGACGGGAAGCCGCACTTCGTTTATAGCTGGAAGCTGGAACCGACAGACACACTTCCGCAGGGAAAGAAGCCGTGCCTTTCCCTGCGTGAAATGGAGAAGCAGATCGGCTATGACCTTGATGCGATGCTCGATCCGCAGAAGAAAAACATGACGGTAATGGAGCTTGTGGAGCGCTACCTGAGAACCAGAACTGCCGTAAAGCCGCAGACGAAAACGAATTATAACTTCGTGGTGAACCTTCTGAAAAAGGAGGAGTTCAGCGGCAGAAAGATCGGAACCATCAAGACCTCGGATGCAAAGCTGTTCCTGATCAAGATGCAGAGTGACGGCAGGGGCTACAGTTCCGTCAAGACTGTGCGCGGTGTTCTGCGTCCGGCATTTCAGATGGCTGTCGATGATGACATCCTCGTCAAGAACCCCTTCGGCTTCCAGCTTGCCGGTGTGGTCGTCAACGACAGCAAGACCAGAGAGGCAATCACCAAAGAGCAGATGCGCAAGTTCCTGAAATTCGTACACGACGATAACACCTACTGCAAATACTACGAGGCGGTATTCATCCTGTTCCATACCGGGATGCGTATTTCGGAATTCTGCGGTCTGACGCTGAAAGACATTGACCTGAAGAACCGTATCGTCAATATCGACCATCAGCTTCAGCGCACTTCCAAAATGGAGTATGTGATCCAGACTACCAAGACGAATGCCGGAAAGCGGCAGATTCCGATCACCGAGGATGTCGCCCGCTGCTTTCAGGCGATTATTGAGGACAGGGAGAAGCCGAGAACAGAACCCTTTGTTGACGGATACTGCGGCTTCCTGTATTTCGACGAGAACGGTATGCCGCTGGTCGCCCTGCACTGGGAGCATCGCTTCAACCGCATGGTCAGCAAGTATAATGAGATTTACCGGGTGCAGATGCCGAATATCACGCCGCACATCTGCCGCCACACCTACTGCAGCAATCAGGCAAAGGCAGGCATGAACCCGAAAACGCTGCAATACCTGATGGGACACAGCGAAATCGGCGTCACGCTTGACGTTTATACGCATCTGGGACTGGAGGACGCTGCTGCGGAGCTTCACCGCATGGAGGAAGTCCAGAACGCCCGTCAGGAAATGAACAGAACAAAGGATGAAGCAGTATAAAGAAAATCCCCCTCATCATTGGAACGTAAGCGTTCCTTTGATAAGGGGGATTTTTTGTCATTCAGGCTCTTTCATGGAATCATTTGCTGAAAGCGTATCAGATACAACAAATACCGTTCCGAGTACCATGATGACGAAAGCTATCATGTAGGTAATTGTCAGGGATTCACGCAGAAATATAAATGACAGCATCGCTCCTATAAATGGAGCAATCGCATAAAAGGCACTTGTTTTTGCTGCACCGAGCGTTTTCTGCGCCCTGATATATGTGAAGACACTCAGCCCGTATGCCACGAATCCAAGTAAGACCGCAGGCAGGATAAACCGTAGTTCAGGCAGTTTCTCGCCGAGTATCACTGCAACAATAAACGAGCCAGTCCCTGAACCGAAGCCCTTGATCGTCACGATCTGATAGGTGCTTTTATCCGAAATGCTCCTTGTGCAGTTATTTTCCAGTCCCCAGCAGGCAGTTGCTCCGAGAACAAGCAGAGAGCCGACAGAGAATGTAAAACTGTCCTCACCACCAAAAGAAAGAATGATGCTCGACAGCGTGATAAGACCGATTGCCACCCACAGCTTTCCGCTGACCTTCTCCTTGAAGATAAACAGGGCTATGAGCGTTGTCGCAACGATCTCAAAGTTTCCGAGCAGTGAAGCATTTGCAGAAGTACCGATCTTCACACCGAGCATAAGAAGTATTGGTGCTATGATGTCAAGCAGAACCATTCCGACCGTGTATGGAAGATCTTTCTTTTCAAGCAGTTTCGTCTGGGCTTCGTGTTTATGGTGAAACAGGTACATGATGCCGACACCTGCCCCTGCACCGAGATAAAGCAAAGCCGCCATAAAGGTAGGAGTGATCTTGTCGAGCAGAAGCTTTGAGCATGGAACATTCAAAGCATAGAACACCGCCGCCGCTATTGCATAGCAGACTGCTGCTGCTTTTTCATTCTTCATATCCGTTCAAGGCAGATGATCTGAGCATAAGCGTCAGACTTGTCAAATGCTCTTTTGAAGCCGTATCCTGCAAAGTTTTCCGTCATTTCATCTGCGGTATATATTCTGCCGTGGATCTTGTGTATGTCAAGGGCGGTGTTTATCACCTTGCGTATAGGCAGCGGTAGCTTTGGATCGGCAATATACAGTCTGCCGCCTTTTTTGAGAAGCCTTGCACACTCTTTTGAGAAACCGTCCTTATCGGGAAAATGATGATATGCCATACAAGCAACGATCACATCAAATTTACCATCCTCAAAGGGCGTATTATCGCAGGAACAGTTCAGTATTTCCATGTCGGGGCATTTCTTTCTTGCCTGTTCAAGCATTTTTTCCTCAACATCTATACCATAACCGCTGATACTGCATTTCTGCGAAAGCCGGTACAGAATTGTTCCCGTACCGCAGCTCATTTCAAGAACTGTCATTCCGTCCGTCAGCTGCACATTCTCGTTCACAAGGGTATAGAACTTTTCCGAGAGCTTTCCCTCGTAGCTGTCATCATATTTCTCTGCTTTTTTGTCGAATTTGAAATCTTTTTTCTCGCTCATGGTATGTCCTCCTTGACAAACAGCTTGCTTTATGATATCATTTATTCAATACCGAACATCTTGTGCTGTAATAATACTAACACATTTTACCCGATAATTCAATAACCGATTATCCGAAAAAGTACGTTACTGAACAAAAAGCCGATTTTGTACGGAAAGGAGCATATCATGGACAGACGGCAGCGCAGGACGAGAAGCCTGATATTTACGGCATTCTCTGCTTTGCTTGAAAGGAAATCCTACACATCTATGACTGTGCAGGACATTATAGATGAAGCAGACATCGGTAGAAGCACTTTCTATGCTCACTTCGAGACGAAGGACGAGCTTCTCAAAGCATTGTGTACTGATATATTCGATCATGTTTTTTCGGAAGAGATCATGTCTGAGGAGAAGCATGACTTTTCACACCACAGCTCATTCCGTGACAGGATCACGCATATCCTCTATCATCTGCAAGAAAAACAGCAGAGCATCAGAGGATTGTTCAGCGGAGAGTGCGGCGAGATATTCCTTCGCTATCTGAAAGAGTATCTCTGCAAGGTATTTGACGCACATATCACGGTAATCAATGATGTACCTCACGACTATGCGCTTGATCTTGCCGTCAGCAGCTTTGCGGAAACAGTACGCTGGTGGCTGAAAGGTCACGGCGAATATACTCCTGAACAAATCATCAACTATTACTGTGCGTTTACTAATGTGATATAACGAAAGGAGCGGATAAAGTGGATAGAAGATTATTGATAATCGGCGGATCTCCGTGCAGCGGAAAGAGTACTGCTGCAGAGCGTATCGCACAGGAATACGGTGCTTACTATTTCAAAGTCGATGATCATCTCAGTGAGCTGATAAAGCAGGCGGCAGATAATGGAAGTGCAGTCTGCAATGCGATTCAGCAGATGTCTCCCGAGGAGATATGGATGAGAGAGCCAGAAGTTCAATGCAAAGAGGAATTTGAGATATACAGGGATATTGCTCCGTTTGTATTTGATATGATAAGCAGGATAGAGGCAGACCTGATCATTACAGAAGGCGCAGCATACACGCCGGAGGTCATGGAGACATACACATCAGATGGATATGTCACAATTGTCCCGTCGCCTGAGTTTCAGGTATCTCATTACAGAGAGCGTGAGTGGGTGCCGTATGTGCTTGAAGGCTGTTCTGACAAGGATAAAGCCTTTGATAACTGGATGCAGAGAGATATTCTCTTTGCACAGCAGATACAGACTGAATGTGTTACAACGGGTATTCCCTGCAAGGTTAATGACGGTTCTGAGTCTGTTGAACAGCTCTGCCAGTGGGCTATAGAAAAGCTGTGTATGGTGGATTTAAAATGAAATACTATATTATCCTGCTGAGTCTTGTATTGATCTCGGCTTTGTTATGCCATATAACACATGAACTACTTCACATTGTGGTTGGTAAGTTATGCGGTCTGAAACTTGTCAGTGTAAAATGGTTCAGATATCATGGCGGAACAAAAGTTACATTTGAAAATGAACAGGAAATAACAGACGACAGCAACAAATATATTCCTAAAGCATGGATATGTGAGACATTAGCGGGAATAGCCGGAAACACTCTGCTTGCATATCTCTTTATCATAATTTACAGCTGCATTGGATCAGGATACATAAAACTTTTCTTTTGGGTAATGGCGCTGATGTACCTTATCTGCGATCCGGGTTATGCAGTACTTTCAGCATTCAGCAACAGCGGTGACTTATATCTTGTTAATAAAGCTTTAGGTGAAAGAGCATATCTGACCAAGATACTGTCTGTATTTCTTCTTATTATCAATATTTCGGTTTTTATTATTATGACACATAAATAATGTGAGGTGCCTATGAAAGTATTACTGTTTCTCGCAAATGGCTTTGAAACAATGGAAGCAAGTGTGTTTGTCGATATTATGGGCTGGGCAGGTATTAAAGTTACAACCTGCGCTATGCGTAAAAACATTACAAGCACCTTCGGAGTATCGGTCAATGCGGATATTTTAATAAGTGATGTTTGCATTGACGATTATGATGCACTGGCTATTCCCGGTGGATTTGAAGAATACGGATTCTATGAAGACGCTTTTTCTGAGCAGGCAGTAAGGCTCATCAAGGAATTCAATGACCGTGGCAAACTGATCGCTACAATCTGCGTTGCAGCACTTGCACTCGGAAACAGTGGCATATTGAACGGCAAAAGGGCTACTACTTATCATCTGAACAACGGTCGCAGACAGAAACAGCTCGCAGAATATGGTGCGATCGTTGTGAATGAGCCGGTAGTAAGAACGGAGAATATCATCACCTCATACTGTCCGCAGACCGGACCGGCGGTGGCGTTTCTACTGCTGGCAGAACTGGTGGGGGCAGAACAAATGCAGAAAACAAAGACTGCTATGGGATTCTGAATGTTTTCCTATACGGCTCACTTCGGTGAGCCGTTATTTTTTTGCCCGTATTGACTTGATGAAATGGAAGGATTATGGTATAATGGTATGGTACGAAAAATCATTATTCCAAGCTGCAATGAAGATAATAAGGGAGAAAACGATGATATCTGATGTTTCTGACGCTATATATGATTCCTTGCTGAAAGCAACCAGAGAAGCTGTAAAAAAGCTTTTTCAAGTAAATGAACACTTTTACTATTGCTCTCTGATGATGCTTGAAGATGCAACTCCGTGTATTTCTGCTTGCTCTGAGGAAGCTCTTGCAGAAACAGTCAAGAGTAGTAACGGCAGATACACCGCAGATGATTTGAGATGGTCGTATGCAGATTCTCCATATTTCGGATATGGTTTTCAGGAGTATTTTAAATCACTGGATGCATTCTATTGTGAGCATATGAATAGAATCTCAGATGATGAATATGATGCTACAATCGAAATGTGGCTTTCCCTCATGGAAAGGGTTATGAAAACGCTTGATGAAGAAGGGATGTTCGGTAATTCCGATAATCGAAAGAAAATTTTCATTAATGCGGAATATATGCCTCCGGATGTTTCAAACGTTGAACGCGGACGCAGATTGAATCCATTGGATATTTTTGAAAGATGGTATAAAGAGAACTGGAATGAATCAGACAGCGAGGATATTGGTGAATACTACTATGCGCTTAATCACCCGAAGATGTGCAAAGTTATCGTAACACAATCAATAACAGATAAGAAAATAGCGATGAAAATTCGCAAGGATTTCAACGTTCCAATGGGAATAGGAGAGTTTCTGATGTTTTGCAAGCACACTCCCTGTACTATAAATGATAACTTCTCTTATAATTACGGCAAAGAACTCATCTCAGGGGAGCCAATGTACTCAGAAATCATTTCTTTAATAGAGAAATAATGCAATAAACTATATATACTGATTATCGCAGCTTTCATTTCTATTATGTGAAAAAACTACCCCAAATTCCTTAGTAGTAACACACCCTGTGTTTACTACCATTTTTACTACTAACGATGTCCTTAGAATACTAAGATTTGCCGCAATTTGCCGAGTTTGCCCCGGATTTTGACAGAATCACTACACCCGTTCGTCAAAGTATACAAAGGCAAATCGCGGCAAAACACGGCAAATCACGGAGGTTTCAGGCTATGATAAAAGTTATGTTTGTGTGCCACGGCAATATTTGCAGATCGCCAATGGCTGAATTTATTATGAAAAAACTTGTATCAGATATGGGATATAGTGAGAATTTCTATATTGCTTCAACTGCTACAAGCACCGAAGAAATAGGAAATTCAGTATATCCTCCTGCTAAATCCGAACTTGCCAAGCATGGTATTGGCTGCCGCGGTAAAACATCTGTACAACTGAAAAAATCCGACTATGAAAAATACGATTATTTTATTGGTATGGATACTGCCAATATCCGCAATATGAACAGGATTTTCGGCAACGATAAGGACGGAAAAATTTATAAACTCCTTACCTTTGCAGGTCGTGGAGATGATGTGGCTGACCCATGGTACAGCAGAGATTTCGAGACTACCTACAGAGATATTGACGAGGGGTGTCGTGGATTAATTGAACACATCATGGAGGAATTATGAAAGAAATATTTGAACGAGTAAGCATAAGAAAATATGAAAATAGACCTGTTGAATCAGATAAAATCCAGCAGATACTAAAAGCCGCAATGGCTGCACCCTCTGCCGGAAATCAGCAGCCATGGGAATTTTACGTTGTT
>JAZSPM010000132.1:0-9651 GCA_045537455.1 Candidatus Ornithomonoglobus sp.
AAGGGCATCTCTAAAAACCCGTTTGATTAAAGAAAAAACAGATAGGTGCGGCAACTGCAAGGAAACCTTCCGAAGGCGTGCTGTCGCACTCCAAGGGAGGTTGACGAAGCAGATGACGTGCATAGCTGTTTTTTCTCAAAAGGGGTTTTTAGAGATACCCTGAATATTTATTCGGAGGTGTCAGAAAATGACAGAGCAGGAATTTATAAAAAAGTACTTCAAAAGATTTAATATGACGGAACTTCTTTATGATTTTGACAGCGGATCACTTGCAATTAAACTAAGACGGGCTGGATTGGGACGTATCGCTGATAAAATAGAGGAAATTCCCCATAACGCTAAAGCTTTGTGTGAGATTTATAGGGTTTTCGGTTTGAATCCTGAATATACCGAGGAAGAAATACGACAGCAGTTTAATCTTCAGAAACAGCTGTGATAAATGCATTCACAATGGTAAGCAGTTCTTTTCGTGTTTTTTCA
This sequence comes from Candidatus Ornithomonoglobus sp., assembly GCA_045537455.1. Taxonomy (GTDB): domain Bacteria; phylum Bacillota; class Clostridia; order UBA1381; family UBA1381; genus Ornithomonoglobus_A. Next base: position 481 of record JAZSPM010000132.1, read on the forward strand.
GGGCATTTACGGCAGAGAAGTTCAAGCATATTCAATTCTACCGAATTGCCTGCTCCGCTTTCTCCGAAAAGAATATAATCTGTAGGAAGTAGGTGCGGCAGCTGCAAGGAAGGCTTCCGAAGGCGTGCTTTCGCACTCCAAGGGAGGTTGACGTAGCAGCTGTCATACCTATCTGTTTTTTCTTTAATCAAACGAGTTTTTAGAGATGCCCATAAATATATGCTGCATCCATATTTTTTTAATTATTTACAATTGACTTTTAAAGAAAATTATGGTAAAATGTGGATAATATTGTATTATTTTAGGAGGGATTGTAAAATGATCAGAATTGCTATATGTGATGATAATGAATACATGCTCGATATTCTTAATCAAACCATTTTACAGGAATTTAAAAGATATACTGACGATTTTACCATCAAATGCTTTATTAATGGAAAGTTATTGCTTGACGACAATAATCACACCCCTTTTGATGTTTTGTTCCTTGATATTGATATGCCCAAAATAGGTGGTTTTGAAATAGCCCAGAAGTTCAGAGATGAATTTACACAATGTTTTATCATATTCATTACCAACCACTCGGAATTGGTTTATAAAAGTTTTGATTTCCAGCCATTTCACTTTATTCCAAAAGATCCGGCAAGCTGTTTGACAGAAAACATTTCATATGTAATAAATAAATTAATGAACCATATGAAACAACACAAAAAAATTGTTCTTGAAAATTCTGAAGAAACTGTTGCTGTATATTATTATAATATTATTTACATAGAAAGCGACAAACATTATCTTAAATATCATATCCAAAACAGAGAAACGCCAATATCTATCAGAGGTTCAATTAATGAATTAGAGGCAGAAATCAATATATACAACTTTGTCAGAATCCATAGAAGTTACATAGTAAATTTAAGATACATAAAGGCTATTGATAAAAAAATCGGAAAAGTATATATTAATTATAACGGTGTAAAAAAATCATTAGCAACCGGGTCAAGCTACAAGGAAATAGTGGATAACAAATACACTTTATACTTAAGGGATACGCTATGAAATTTTTATGGGATTTATTTGAAATAAGCGTTAATTGCTTTCAAGGATTTGTAATGATGTATTTCCCCTTTAAATTTTTAGGTGGAAAATTTTCCGACAAATTCACAAAAAATCATGGTGCTCTATTTGCTGTTTTATACGCTGTGTTAATTTCAATTCTTAACTTAATTTCTGTATTTGAGCATTTTCTGGCGATTCTATATGTATTGCTGATATTTTTATTCTGCATTACATGCTTACATGGGAAAATAATCCATAAGCTTTTTGCATCTGTTTTTCCAGTTGTTATAGCCTTGATTGTTTCAGCTTTAATAGCTAGTGGTACTGCTGTTTTATTCAATAAAACTCTCAATGAGGTCTTCATTTCTAATGGTTTTCATCGACTAATTTCTGTTGTTACAGCACAATTACTAATTTTGTATCTTATTATGCTCTCGTTAAAAATAATACAGAAAGACAATTACAGTTCTCGACAACTATCACATAATGAATGGGCATTGATTATAGTAACTTTGTTATTGAGTATAGTTATTGGAGCACTTTTAGTTTTGATTTCATTCGATTCTCATTCTCCACGTGGCATGACCTACTCTCTGATTGGTATGGTAGCATTGATTATTATAAACATTGTCACTTTTTATTTTATAATTGATCTGAGCAAGAAAAACATCGCAGTAATCGAAAATGAAAAGTTGAAAATCCAGGCAGCATATAACGAACAATATATAGAAAATGCCGATACGGAATATAATCTCATAAGAAAATTGCGTCATGATAACAAAGCCATGTACCAGGTTCTTGACGATTTTTTATCAAAGGGCGAAATTGACAAAGCACGAAAACATCTAAAAAAAATGACAGATATTGCCGATGATAGATTGATATTTGTTAAAACCGATAACGATTTTGCAAACTCAATTATCAATGCAAAATTAACAATGGCAAAATCTTTCGGAATACAAGCTGTTTGCATGACAGTAAACAACTTTACAGGCATAGATGATATTGATTTATGCCGTCTGCTGTCAAATATGCTTGATAACGCTATCACCGCAACTTCTGCTTTGGACAAATCAGAAAAGAAGCTATCTGTAAATATCTCAGAAGATCTTGGAACATACACATTTCTTATATGCAATTCCATAGAAAAGTCTGTTCTTAAAAACAATCCAAAATTGCTTTCAACAAAGAAAAACAAAGATACAAGCGGATTAGGAACAAAGATAATTCGAGATATTGCTGATAAATACAACGGGAAATGCGATTTTTACGAAAAAGATAAGCTGTTCTGCTGTTCCGTCATTATCAATACTGACATTTAAACACAAAAACGAGGTTTGCCATGTAGGCAAGCCTCATTTTTTATAGCAAAAACGATGAAACGTGCAAAATCATCACATAAATTAGAGTTTTTTGTCGATTTCAATAGCATAATCACCAGTAATATGACACTTATTATCCGAATTGAGATAGTACACCTATCCTCAATCCTCGTATGAGACTAAATGTATCCGAGATATGAGTTTCAAATATTTCGTGCCTAAAAAAACGATTCTGTGCCAGATTGCTTGACTATCCGCAAAACGTAGTGTATATTATAATCAAGAGATAGTACAAGGGTGATGACAATGATAAAATCTTTCAGCAACAAACTTCTCCAATATCTTGTAAAAACAGGAACCATAGATATAGATGAAGATGTATTAGCGTATTATAGATACGGTTTAGAAATTACTATTTCATCTATTGTGAATATAATTCTTATTCTTTTAATTGGAATATGTTCTCATCACTTCTATGAGAGTATTGCATTTTTAATCTGTTTTGTTCCATTGCGGCAATTTACAGGCGGATATCATGCAAACACATATTTCAAATGTAATTTTCTGTTTTCAATATTATACATAGCGTTATTGATTGCTTATGATTTAACTATAAAGCAACTTACATATCACGCTGATGCTTTAATGCTTGTTTTTTCAATAGTTACTTTCGCATCTGAATGTCCGATTGAGCATAATAACAAACCATTATCTGACATTCAGAAAAAACGAAATAAAAATTTGTCTGTAATACTTGGATTGTTCTATGGTTCTATTGGAGTGATTTCACAAGTATTATCATATGATGTCGGAGTTATATTTCTATATACTCTGGTGCTAATTTCACTTTTGGTTATTGTTGCAACATTCCAAAGAATACGAAGGGAGGGTTATGAGTGAAAAATGCAAACAAAAAGGCTGCTTCAGTAATTAAGAAGATTGCTGAAACTATGGCTGATCGTGCTTATGGTGCAGCTTCCATGTGGGGACTTCATCAGATTGCAGAGCCTAAGAAGCCTCAGTCACTTAAGAAGTAAGCATAGCTTTGATGTTAAAATTTATGCCGGCTATAATTTTACATCAATATTTGTTTGCTTTCAGTTTTATAGTTGAGTGAATCTTTTTTGTTATTTTGACAAAAGTAAGTTGATAAACTTTTACAATACCAAAACGTTAATTGCGTTTGTTTTACTGAAGTTTTAATCTTGTTAATTATAGAGGTTACCTATAGACATAATTGAAATTTTGTCTTGTTGCAATTATTCGTTCATGTCCGTTTATGTATTGAAAAGATGACTTTAGAGGTTCCCTTTAATTAAATTACATCATATACAAAAACAAATAATTCGAAAAATGGAGGTTTTCTTATGAAAAAGACATTTAAAAAGATAGCTGCTTGTCTTATGGCTACAGCTTCACTCGGTACATGTTTGATTGGAATGAGTGCAAATGCATCATATCCGAATTCCAATAGTATGATACTCAGAAACGTAAGTGGTGCTCCTGGTAATATTACTTCGGGTAATTTAAAAATCGCATACACATCTAATGGTAATTATGGTACGTCTTATGGCTTTGCTGCAAATAATTCGTCAGCAGAAGTTGAGGTTACTTGTAGTAATGCTAAAAACACACCTTCAGTAACTCTTAATACGCGTGATTCGTCTGCTTCTTTTAATAATATTGAAGTTAATAGTACAGTTTATGCATCGTTTGATGGTGTTCTTTCAACACCACCAAGTGAATGGGGAACTTGGGAAGTTTATCACGCTTAATAATAATTTATGGAGACCTCTAAAAACCCCCAGTTTTGAAAGCCTAGTAACGTATTTTAGGGCTTTTTCGACTGCGAATCAAGAAAAAGAAAGGTTTTTAGAGGTTCCCTTATATGAAAAACATTGTATAATGATAGTGAAATTAATGCTTTAATGTTATAGAAATCTCGCACATTGATTTATTATCAATTGTAAATAAATTTGTTTGACAGATTTGTTTCATTATGAAAAAACTATTATATGACCATGTGCGAATTTCTAGTAATTTATTATTAGCAGAATTTCTTATGTTCGTATGTGATTATATCGAAATCGAATATAGACATCTTTAAAAGTCTTTTTATTAAAAAACGGATAGACGAGGAACGTACAAATGATTTTTTCAAATGTGTATTGTCGTATTCTTGATGAGGCACTAGCGGAGTTGTAAGTATCCTATCTTTCTCAAAAGGGATTTTAAAGATGTCGATATGTATTTTTTTGAGAACTTGTGTAATATTTTTTGAAGAACTTATTATTTAACGAGTGAATGGTTTGCGAATTTTTAAAGAGCTGAGTAAAGAACATATAAAGAAAGAGCTGACAGTTGACTGTTTTTTTCATGGGGTGAGAGTTCAAAAGGAGCTGAGTTGAGGGCAGGTTATGGACAGGCAGGACGTAGGAAGTTAGAATCCTGCATGATGGATGATTCCGTTGGAAACAGGAGGTTTGCTGCCGTAACGAAAAGGGTTTATCAAGGTCTTTGAACAATATTTTCAAGCGACGCTTTGTTTCATATACACCCAAACCGCTATATTCTACATTTTAAGTAATGAATTGTCCATACTTCTGCTCTTGTCAGTCACTTGTATATTTGAAAAATTAAGATTTGGTGAGTATTTGCGAGATTTTGCAAGATATTATAAGGAGGAAAAATGAAAACTATCGGATTAAAATGTATGTGTGTTATATTGGTATCTTATATTTCTTTATTGGCTTTATCATCTTGTGAGCAAAAAAATAATGATAATTTATTAAAAAAGAACAGTATTTCCGGCATATCAGGTGCTGTTAATTCTATTGTAAACTATGATAATCTTAAAGTTGATACAGCATTTAAAATGCCGGAAATTGATAAGCTTTATACCTTTTCAATCTACAATAAAATTGTACACAATGAAAATGAAGATGCCGAAGTAAATATAAAAGCAAAAAAAGATCTTTGTACTCTTGTAAAAAATTATTCTGGTAAAAAAATAAACGAAGAAGAAATTGAATTTGAAGTTACGCATGACAATACTAATTCATATGTAGATTTTTATTACAATGACAGCGATTCTGATTTAGCGTATACTTATTCCACAAATGGCAGCTTCGTAATTGCTGATACGAGCATTTACAATGATGTTCATAACGGTGAATGTTTGTCATACGCTTTCATTAAAGATGGCATAGATGTTGTTTTAGATAAGGAGATAACAGGATTTTCTGCTTGTGATGCATTGAATTTATGTAATAAAAAAGTTGTAAGCAAAATAGTATCTTTAATACCTGAGGATGAACTTATCCCTCATTCCATTGCTTCGTATAAATTCGAAGATGGCACTTATTCATATTGTATTATATATGCAAAAAAAATTAAAGGCTTAACATTATCCGAAGCAGGGGAATATGCCTATGTTGATGATGGATTTATTAAGCCAACTTTCGTTTGCGTTCAAATAAATGATAAAAAGGGAATAAATAGTATAATCAACTTCTATCCTAACGAATATATCGAATCGTCATTTACAGAGATTGACGGGGATTCATTTATTTCAATTGATGATGCTATCTCATTACTTTCAAAGTATTTAGCACCTGAATTACAGTATTCAGTCCAAAGTATTGACCTTACATATTTTTTACCTACAAAACTTAAAAAGGATTCATCTGAATTAATATACACAAAATACATTCCCGGATATGAAATTGTTCTTGATAGCAAAAAATCAACAATCTCAAATCTTTTCCCAAGGAAAACCGCCTACATTGACATAGTAACAGGTGATGTATATATAACAGATTCAATTGATATGATTAAATTCATATATTTAGATTAGGGTGATAAGTGTGTTTCTGTTTCAAATTATAAATGATGTGAAAAAGAATACGCTCAATATAACTTTTATTATATGCCTATGTACGTCCATAATATTGTTTTTGTGTTCACATGCTTATTATGATATTACATCTGACAGACAATATTCTGTAATTGAATGTATACTTAATTATGATAAATCACTTGTTGAAAGTAAATATTCATTTGCATCTGTTTTATTATTTTTTAATGGATTTGAAAATCAATATTCTAAGATATTTATTCCTGTCTTATCGTCGCTTCCATGTCTTATAAGCTATGATGCAGTTTTAAAAAGCGGTTTTATCCGAAATGAATATTACAGATGCTCTAAGAAAAAAATGATAGCTTCAAAATTTCTTGCAGGAGCAATAAGCGGTGGATTAATCTCTCTTTTATGCGTTTTGATTTACGGACTTATTGTATTTTCTGTTTTTCCGAGTATATCTTCATATCATTTTGAAGATGACTTTATTATAATTGAAAACAGCTTTTTAAAATCAATAAATATGGTCATAGGATATATCATTTATGGAATGGTTTCTACAATTCTGCCATTTGTATTATTTGAGTTATTAAGGAATGTATCAATAACTGAAAGTATTTCATTCATAATTTATTATATATATTATATGATACTTAACAAACTTGCATTTACAATAGATGAACCTCAGAAAATTGAATGCTTTTACCCTCACTCAATTATTTCTGTGTTCAATAAAGAATTAGATTGGAAAACTATAATTTTTAATTCTATTTTTGTATTCATCAGTTTTTCTGTATATTACCTTTGCAAAATGAGGAGAAGTGATGTTTGTGAATAAAATATCCTTGAAGAAAATAAAGATGTGTTCTTGGAATGGGTATATAGAATGGCTTTTATCTCCGAAATTTTTTATTTTTTTGGCGGCAATTTTTTTCTTTTATGATTATGCAACTGTACCGCTTCTTGAAGTTGCAGAAAAAACGAATTCAAAATTGAACTTTTTGGAAATCTTTATTGCTATCGGTAACTCGGGTATGATATTGCTTATTATGCCGGTATTGTTCATTGTATTGATAAGTGATTTCCCAAAAAATGATAATAGTACTCTGTTTTTTGTTATTCGCACAGGTAAGTATAATTGGCTGATTTCACAATATTTGCAGCTTATTTATATGGTTGTTACTTATATTGCAGTACTTTTTATTGGAACAGTAATACCGATTATCGGCAGAAGCAGCATATCATCAGAATGGAGCAAAATAATAATAAAATACATAGCAGATTCGCCTGAAAAAAGAAATTCTTTTGTATATGAATTATTGCCCGAAAATTTATCAAACCAGCATAGTTTAGTTGAAGCTTTCATTTATACGCTTGTTTTTGAAACAGCTTTTCTTATTGTTATTGGTATGATTAATATTGTTTTTAACACATTCAGCAAATCTCTTGGCGGAACATATTTTTCATGTGCATTAGTGATAGTAGGTACTGTATTATGTGCAATTGGTTCAAAATCAATGTGGATTTTTCCAACCGCTAATGCGACTTTAAAAGTACACTATACTCAATTTTTAAGAGAACCTGTTTTTTCAATTGCACATTCATATCTCTATTTCATTACAATTATAGTCTGCTTGCTATTAATTTCTATTCGGTTTACAAAAAAGTGCAATTACTCGTAAAGAACAGGAGAAGTTATGATGTGTAATAAGATTAAAATTGATGAATTAAATCTGATTTTATCAAAAAAGATGATATTAAATAATGTAAATATTGAATTTGAAAAAGGCAAAATTCACGGACTTATCGGCAGAAACGGCAGCGGTAAAACCATGCTTATGAAGTGTATCTGCGGCTTTGTAAAGCCTACAAGCGGTACAATTTTTGTTAACGGAAAGCAAATCGGAAAGGATTGCGATTTTCCAGATAATGTGGGAATTATCATTGAAACGCCAGGCTTTATTCCCTACTATTCGGGATACAAAAATCTGAAATTGCTTGCTGACCTCAACAGGAAAATCGGCAGCGATAAAATAAAAGAAACAATGCAGAAAGTAGGTCTTGATCCTGAACTGAAACGTCATGTGAAAAAGTATTCCCTCGGTATGCGTCAGCGACTTGGACTTGCACAGGCTATAATGGAAAATCCCGATATTCTTATTCTTGATGAACCTATGAATGGTCTTGACAAGGATGGAGTTGCGGATATGCGTAAATATCTCCTTGAATTGAAAAAACAAGGCAAGACAATTCTTATTGCATCTCATTCCTCGGAGGATATTGAAATTCTATGCGATACCGTTTGTGAAATGGATAAGGGTGTGCTTACTAGATTGCGGTAATATTTTTATATCTGCTGATGAAATATGAATTGATGAATAGAATTGTAAAAAACATGATACTTGATGCGTCAGGCTCGGGTTATTCTATTACTGAGTATACTTCTAATAATACTGTAGTTGGACATATTGGAGTTGATTCAAGATTGATTTATGTTGTAACTCGTTCTTTAAGCAGTTATGATTTTTATATGGTAAAGATATATGAAGTATATATTTGAACTGATATATAAATTCATAATCACTACGCCTAACTCTCAGATAGTGTTATTAATAACGTGTTTATATTCTTATATAACAGGTCATTTAATATTTAAATCTGCAATTTTCAACATAATTGAATGGAATAAAATAAATCGACAAATAAAATTAGTCAGAAAAAACACAGTGGATCTAAAAATATCAATAAAAAATTACGTCAAATTGGTAGATGCCAAATTTAGAAATATAATAAGGGGTTCTCTAAAAACCGGAACACGAGCGAAATTTCGTATATGACAAATATCAGTTACAAGGCGATAAACCGCAGTAATACTTGATGTATTGCAAGGTTTGTCAACGCAGGAAATGATATTTGTCATAGAAAGTTCGCCGT
>JAZSPM010000208.1:0-18083 GCA_045537455.1 Candidatus Ornithomonoglobus sp.
AAAAAGCAGGGGTGCAGGGGACGGCAACTGAGTCCCCGCATATAAACAATAATTTATTATAATTATTTCTTCTACTATATTATATACTCTTTACTGCAAAAATTCAATAGTAAAAATTTATATATTCATATTAAAAATTTACACTTTATATGGTCAAGGATTGCGGCTGCGGCTTCGTCCTTGGTGAGCTTCGGGAGCTGGATTTCTTCATCCTTTGAAATCAGCGTTATGATATTCGTATCAACGCCAAAGCCTGCACCCTCCTGCTTTAAATTATTTGCCACAATCAAGTCAAGATTTTTCTTTGCAAGCTTTGCTCTTGAATTTTCAAGCATATTTTCAGTTTCCATTGAAAATCCGCATAAGATTTGCTGTTTGTTTTTACCGAGTGTTCCGAGAATATCTGTTGTACGCTCAAGCTCGATTGACATTTCGCCGTCGCCCTTTTTAAGCTTTTCCGTCCCGACGTTCTTCGGACGGTAATCGGCAACTGCTGCTGCTTTTATGATTATATCCTGATTGGGTGCGGCTTCAAATACGGCTTCTGCCATCTGCTGTGCCGAGGTTACCCTGACAACATTAACAAAGCTTGGCGGCTGAACCTCCATTGCACCCGCAACGAGAGTGACGTCTGCACCTCTTAGCATAGCATTTTTGGCAATCGCAACGCCCATTTTGCCGCTTGAATGATTTGTGATAAACCGAACAGGGTCAATGCTTTCCCTTGTTGCACCTGCTGTAACAAGCACCTTTTTGCCTGTCAAATCCTTTTCAAAGGCAATTTCCTTCATTATATAGTCAAACAAAACCTCTTCGGCAGGCATACGTCCGTCGCCTGTGTCTCCGTTTGCAAGACGTCCTGTATCGGGCGAAACTATCTCATAGCCGTAGCTTTGCAGTTTTTTGATGTTATCCTGAACAATCGGGTTATGGAACATATTATGATTCATCGCAGGCGAAACAATCTTCTTGCACGGACATGCCATAACGGTTGTTGTAAGCATATCGTCAGCAATACCGTTTGCAATTTTGCCTATTACGTTCGCACTTGCAGGAGCTATCATAACAACGTCCGCCGCCTTTGCAAGAGCAACGTGTTCAACGCTGTACTCAAAGCCGCGGTCAAATGTATCTATGAGGCACTTGTGCTGTGTGAGCGTTTCAAAGGTAATCGGATTTATAAAATTCATTGCGTTAGGCGTCATAAGAACGTGGACATCAGCATTAAGCTTTGTCAGCATTCTTGCAAGATTGGGGATTTTATAAGCCGCAATCGAGCCTGTAACCGCAAGCACTACTGTTTTTCCTTTTAACATTATTCTACCTCCGTATTAATCCATAAATTATATGCTTCAATAAGGGCTTCGTTCCGTTTGGTGGAATTAATCCTTCCCAATGACGTACAGCCGTAAAATGCTGTGCTGTCAACAAGCGTATAATCTGTGTTTATATATTTTTCATTAAGAGCAGTACAGTTTGCAAATGCGAACTGCTCTACCCTTGCTACGGCATCGTCAATATATAGATATTTTAAAGCGGAGCATTCCGAAAAAGCATATTCTCCGACAGCTTCGCAGTAAAGCTCGGCTCTTGTTACTCCTGAGCGTGAAAACGCATACGGAGCAATATTTGTCAGTGTATCGGGAGTGCTTACGCTGTTTAATGCTGTGCAGTTCATAAACGCTCTTTCGCCGATTTCCGTTATGCCCTTGTTTTTCTGCTCCTCAAACTCAATACGTCTAAGCCCTGTACAGTTCATAAATGCAGCCGTTCCGATTTTTTCAAGCGTGTACGGGAGCTTTATGTCTGTTATGCTTTTGCAGCCGTTAAACGAATTACTGCCAAGATACGTAAGACCCTCCCCAAGCTCAATACCCGTTAACTCCCTGCAGCCATAAAAGGCGTTGTCTCCGATTTCTTCTGCGGCACTCAGCTGCGGTACGGATTTAAGCTTTACACATTCCGCAAAAGCACTGTCGCCTATGATTGACGGCATACCCTCAATTTCCGTAAGATTATCGCACTTTTCAAAAGCACTTTTGCGGATTTCCTCCACTCCACCGTGAATTGTCAGCTTGTGAACGGTATCACAGTTATAGAATGCCATTTTGTCAATGACTGTCACCTCTGATGGAATTTCTACATACATATCCGTTCCGTTGTAGTGTAAAAGTATATTATCTTCAATTATGAAATCATCCTGTGCAAAGGCTTTAAATGAAAGCATAAGAATCATCATTAAAAACAGAATTATTTTTTTCATGGAAAGCTCCTTGTCATCTTACCTTTGCCTGTAGCCTGTATATTGGCTGACCAAGCTCAACAAATCTCGTTTCATATTCCGTCATGACATTTCCTTCAAAGCCTGAATTGTGCAAATCAAGCGTAATGTTCGACAGCTTAAAATCCTCCTCACAAAAGGAGTTCAGTGAAAACTCAAATAACGGCTTGTTATCGGTCTTGAACCATATCTCCTTACCCGGCTCTAAAATCTTTTTGTAGCGGTCAAGGAAGTTTTTGTGTGTAAGCCTGCGTTTTGCCTGCTTGTTCTTTTTCCATGGGTCGCTGAAATTCAGATAAATCCTCTCCGCTTCTCCGTATTCAAAGAAATCCTCTATCCTCTCGGCATCCATATCGGTAAACAGAACATTGGTAAGCTCCGCTTCGACTGCTTTTTCCATCGCCATAACGATAACGTCCCCGACCTTTTCAACTGCAACAAAGTTTATGTCGGGATACATCTGTGCCATGCCTCTTACAAAGCTTCCCTTTCCGCATCCGATTTCTATGTGAATCGGGTTGTTATTCCCGAACAGCTCATGCCATTTTCCTTTATAATTTTCAGGTTCTTTTATCCAGATTTGCGAGCAACGTTCCATTCTTGCCCCACAATTTTTCTTTTTTCTCATTCTCATAATAAATTTCCTCCTGATGTTCTCCTATTTATTATACCATATTTTTGGTAAAAGTCCAGTATTTTCGTGCCTGATATACAATATTTATCAAAAAAATCAAAAAAATTTAAAATTTTTTCTATAAATTGCAAATTTCCTCTTGCATAGATTGTTATTTTCTGATAAAATATATGTAACAATCGAAAAATGCATGTAATCTGAAAGAAACAGATGAAAGGAGATTATTAAAATAAAATGGATGCAACTATTTTAATCGTTGAGGATGAACAGAACATAAACGACATATTGGTATTTACATTTAATAAGGAGGGCTATAAAACAATGTCGGCGTATGATGGAGTGAAGGGTCTTGAAATGGCTCTTAACGAAAAGCCGGATTTAGTTCTTCTTGATGTAATGCTTCCCGGTATGGACGGATATGAGGTATGCAGAAAGATAAGAGAGAAGTCACAGGTTCCTATTATCATGCTTACAGCACGTGAGGATGAAGTGGACAAGGTGCTTGGTCTTGAAATGGGTGCGGACGATTATATCACAAAGCCATATTCAGTAAGAGAGCTTACTGCAAGAGTAAAGGCAAATTTAAGACGTACTGCGTTTACAATAAAGGAGCTTGAAATTGACACAACTGCAGCAACCAATACAATAGCATCAGGCGATCTTGTAATCAATATCGAAAGATATGAGGTTTCAAAGAACGGCGAGGTTGTTGATATAACACTAAGAGAGTTTGAGCTGTTAAAGTTCCTTGCAATGCAGCCGGATAAGATTTTCACAAGAGAAAAGCTTCTTGAGAATGTCTGGGGCTATGAATATTACGGTGATGTAAGAACAGTTGACGTTACTGTAAGACGTCTTAGAGAAAAAATCGAGGACGATCCAAGTATGCCTAAATATATTCTTACAAAGAGAGGCCTGGGCTACTACTTCAATAAATAAGTCACTCTAATAAATTAAATAACGAAAGCATTCGGGGCGAAGCGGTTCGCCCTTGCTTTTTGTGAAAGGAGTTAACAGATGTTTAAAAGTATCAGAGGAAAAATAAGCCTTTACTTTATTCTGCTTGCTATTCTCGTTCAGCTTATAGGCGGTGCAATTTCTATTGCATGGGTATCCTCTTATTTTCATAAAAGCTTTGAAAACGCAGTTACAACCGTATTTTCCGAGGGTCTTATAAAAGAGCTTACAGATGCGGCAGTCGGTGTTGCACCAGCTACCGAAACAGGAAGTCTGCTTGTTATAGAGGAAAATCCCGAAGCTAACATTGAAGCAATAAAAAATATAATGAATCACTATACGGCAAATCTGTCACTTGGAATGTCAAGATTCTATGCACTGCTTAACGATAAAGGTCAAGTGCTTTATGCCTCTTCAAATGCACAGGAAATAGAAAGAACGGCATCTATTGCAAGTGCATTGAACGGCTCGGCGGCAATGGAGACAAGAATGCTTGCATCGTATATGGACTATGCACTGCCGCTTATGAACGGCTCTCAGATTAAATATATTATATATGTTAAGGATTCAGGCGACGATGCTTCGGCTGTTGTGGAAAATATTTATGATATCCTGCTCTGGGCGGTTCTTATCAGCGGTCTTGCGGCATTTATAATCGGATATTTTCTGTCACGCTCGATTGCCGTTCCGTTAAAATCACTGACGGAAAACGCAAAGAAGCTTGCAGACGGAGATTTGAATGCATTGCCTGTACCGGGTGCAGGAGACGAGCTTGGTGAGCTTACAAATTCGCTGTTATATCTTGCTCAGAGCAGACAGGAGTCAACGGTTGAGGCTGTAAGGGAGAAGGTTAAGCTTGAAACGCTTCTGCAGAACATGACCGACGGTATCCTTGCTTTTGACATCGGCGGAAGGCTGATACATTTTAACCCCGAAGCAACAAGGCTTCTTCAGAGAAAATATCTTGATGATATAGAGTTTGACAGATTCTTTAAGGAATTAAATGCAAGCATATCGCTTGGCGATTTACTTTACATGAAGCCCGAAACTGCCATTGAACGTCAGATTAAGCTTGATAATCAATATTTACAGCTTAACTTTGCGGTGTTCAATACAGACAACAAAATTGGCGGAATAATTGTCATAATACATGACATTACCAAGCAGGAAAGACTTGAAATTTCACGTCGTGACTTTGTGGCGGACGTATCGCATGAGCTTCGTACACCGCTTACAACAATAAAATCATATGCGGATGTTTTGTCAGATACACCTGACGCAGACCCTGAGCTGAGAGTCAGATTTCTTGATACCATATCGTCAGAAACTGACCGAATGACGAAGATTATCAATGACCTGCTTACACTTTCAAAGCTTGACGAAAATCAGACCTATGATAAGCCGAGAGAAGAAGTTGACATACGCTCAATGATTGAAGCGATAGTGGAAAGACTTTCATTAACTGCAAAGAAGAAGGAGCAAAAGCTTGAATATCACCCGATTAACGAGGTTCCGAAAATTTTCGGTGACCGTGACGGTCTTGAAAGAGCAATAATAAACATAGTTTCAAATGCCCTGAAATACACTCCGACGGGCGGACATATTAATATATATACTTCAAAAATCTACAATGATATAAACATAAAGGTGTCAGATAACGGAATCGGTATTCCAAAGGATAAGCTGCCACATATCTTTGACCGCTTCTACCGTGTTGAAAAGGCACGTTCAAGAGATAAGGGAGATAAAAGCGGTACAGGACTCGGTCTTGCAATAGCAAAGCAGACAATCGAATCGGGCTTTAACGGAAAGATAAAAATTCATAGTGAATTAAACAAAGGCTCTGATTTCATTATCACAATACCTGTGGAGGATTAAATTTAAAATTCCAAAAGCATTTCATGCCTACATATCAAACATCATTGAACGCAACGTAGCGAAGTTTGATATCAGGTATGAAATGTTTTGGAATTTGCAGCTCTTAAAATAAGGAGACTAATTATGAAATACTTTTATGTAAAAATAACAGTTATAGCCGTAGCGGTTATTGCACTGTTTACGGTATGCTTTCGTCTGACTCACGATAAATCCGATAATTTGATAAACGGAGAGACTGCATATAATCTTTCTTCATGGCTTGCAAAAAATGATGTCAGCATTGACAAGGATTTGATTGATATAAATTCATATGAGGTGGTATCTGTCAAATTCAAAAACACCCTTGAAAATCACGAGGCTGCGGCGGGAATGATTCTCGGCGGAAACGTGAGTGATAAGGGCGCGGACACATATACCGGCACAAGAGGAACGGTAACATTTTCAAATGATGTATTTACGCTTTCACCTGAGGAAGAAGCTTTTAAAGCAGAGGCTTCAAAGGCAGACAGATACAATATAGGCAAGCGTGCGGAGGGAATGGCAAAGCAAATGGGCTTTGACCTTGACGGAAGCATGATTATGACCTCGGAGGAGGATAACTGTTATATCGTAAAAATAATGAAAACAGTAAATTCATTACCTGTATTCAATAACTGTATAACAATAACGGTAGAAGATAAAAGCTTTACGTCTGCATCGGGCGTATGGTATGTTACTGACGGAGCATCATACGGAAAGCGTGCGGCAAAATCTGCGGCGGACGCTCTTGCCGGACTCTTAAAAGCGGTTGACGGCATGGGCAGAATATCTGTTACATCAATGACGCTCGGATATAAAATGGAAAAAAATGATGAAGGCATTTATGAAATAAAGCCCTTCTGGCGGTTTGAGCTTGCAAACCGGGAGGATATGTATATTCCTGCATAATCAAAAGCTTTTCGGATTCGCTCCGGAGAGCTTTTTCAATGTATAAAAATGTCTTGTTTTTTTAAAAATATTGACAATGAAAAGCTAATATGCTATCATAATGACACACTTAGTTTTATGGAATGGCAATTCAAAGCAGAAAGAGAGATTATTATGAAAATTTATAAAAAAATTACGGATTTAATCGGTAATACTCCGCTTCTGGAGCTTACAAATTACGAAGCTGCAAACAAGCTTGAAGCAACAGTTCTTGCAAAGCTTGAATATTTCAATCCTGCCGGAAGCGTAAAGGACAGAGTAGCAAAGGCAATGCTTGATGATGCCGAGGAAAAAGGAATATTAGAACCGGGAGCAGTAATAATTGAGCCGACAAGCGGAAACACAGGTATCGGTCTTGCCGCTGTAGCTGCGTCAAGGGGATATAAGGTTATCCTTACCATGCCTGAAACAATGAGCGTTGAACGACGTAAGCTTCTAAAGGCATACGGTGCAGAAATTGTCCTGACAGACGGTGCAAAGGGCATGACAGGTGCAATAGAAAAGGCTAACGAGATAGCTGACAGTACACCCAACAGCTTTATTCCCGGTCAGTTTACAAACCCTGCAAATCCTGCGGCACATATTGCCACAACAGGTCCTGAAATATGGGACGATACCCACGGGAAAATTGATATTTTTGTTGCGGGAGCAGGAACAGGCGGAACGATTTCGGGCGTAGGTGAGTATCTGAAATCAAAAAATCCTGATATTAAAATTGTAGCTGTTGAGCCTGCGGATTCTCCTGTTTTATCAGAAGGCAGAGCCGGAGCACATCAGATTCAGGGTATAGGAGCAGGCTTTGTTCCCGAAACTCTCAATACCGAAATTTATGATGAGATAATCACAGTTAAAAGTGAAGATGCATTTGTAACAGGCAAAGCCCTTGCAAGAAGTGAAGGAATACTTGTGGGGATTTCATCGGGTGCGGCAGTCTTTGCGGCAAGCGAGCTTGCAAAGCGTGCAGAAAACAAGGGCAAGGTAATAGTTGCACTTCTTCCCGACACAGGAGAGAGGTATTTATCAACCCCGATGTTTGAATAAGAAAACATAAGGGGACTCAATCGCCGTCCCCTTAAAAACCCCTGCTATTTAGTATATCAAATCCGCAAGTTCCTCAAAAGCATTTCAAATTACTCGAAAATTTTGATACTACCTTGCGTACAAAATTTTCTAAACGTAATTTTCAAAGCTTTTGGATAACTTGCTTATAAATGTCTGTTCACTTTGTACGAGAAATCGAGAAAGCATTTCATATGTATATGACAATCTGTTTTTAGGCACGTAAGGTGTGCCCCAGATTGGAATATAGATATGAATTGCTTTCGAGATTTTATCTACACCAAAAAAAGCAGAGGTTATGGGCAAATAACGCATCAGCGTTGTAGCATAGCAAACAGCAAGTTTGCGTAGCGTTGCAAAGGTGACGTTTGAAAAACTAAATAAAGGAAAGGAACAAAAAAATGACTATTATAAAAGAGCTATGCTCCAATCAATGGCTCATAACGGCATTGCTTGGATGGTTTATAGCACAGCTTTTGAAAATACCTATTACATTTATATTTGAAAAACGTCTGGATTTTTCACGCTTCTGGGGCTCAGGAGGAATGCCGTCATCACATTCGGCGTTTACGACCTCACTTACAACAGCAATAGGTCTCACAAACGGCTTTGACAGTCTTGAATTTGCACTGAGCTTTGTGCTTGCCTTTATTGTCATGTATGATGCAGCCGGAGTAAGGCAGAGCGCCGGAAAGCAGGCGAATGTGCTTAATCAGGTTCTTGAATATTTAAAGCTGACGGAAAACGGAGAGCCGTATAAGCAGCTTAAAACCTTGCTCGGACATACCCCCTTTGAGGTTGTCGGCGGAGCGATTCTCGGAATTATAATCGCATTTGTACGTCATTTTTAAAAAATATATATTTCGTAACAAAAAATTTAAAAAATTTTTTCAAAAAACAGTGGTAATTCTCGGAAATATGTGTTATAATAATAAGAAGTAATGTAAAATGGTACATTTTTCTGCCAAAGCAGAACCGATAAATATATTAAGGATGTGAAATTGTTGAGTTTATTTGACAAGATTTTCGGCACATACTCGGATAGAGAGCTGAAAAAGGTAAAGCCCATAGCGGATAAGGTTATGGCACTTGAGGAGGATATGGCTAAGCTTACGGATGCGGAGCTTAAGGCTAAGACTCCTGAGTTTAAGGAAAGACTTAAAAACGGTGAAACTCTTGATGACCTGCTTCCCGAAGCATTTGCCGTAATGCGTGAGGCAAGCTGGAGAGTTCTGGGTATGAAGCACTTCTATGTTCAGGTAATCGGTGGTGTTATTTTGCATCAGGGACGTATCGCTGAAATGAAAACAGGTGAAGGTAAAACTCTTGTTTCTACTCTTCCTGCATATCTGAACGCTTTAACAGGCAAGGGCGTACATATCGTTACCGTAAACGATTACCTTGCAAAGCGAGACAGTGAATGGATGGGTAAGGTTTACAGATACCTCGGTATGACCTGCGGCTTGATTATTCACGATAAGGCACAACAGGAGAGGCGTGAAGCATACGCAAGCGATATCACCTACGGAACAAACAACGAGCTTGGCTTTGACTATCTTCGTGATAACATGGTTGTTCATAAGGAGGAGATGGTTCAGAGAGGCCATAACTATGCAATCGTGGACGAGGTTGACTCAATCCTTATCGACGAAGCAAGAACACCGCTTATTATTTCAGGTCAGGGTGATGCATCAAGTGATTTGTACCGTGTAGCAGATATGTTTGCAAAGCGTTTAAAGAAGCTTGTTGTTACAGAGCATGACGACAAGCAGCTTGATACTGACGTTGATGCTGACTATATAGTTGATGAAAAAGCAAAAACCGCAACGCTTACAGAGCGAGGCGTTAAAAAGGCAGAGCAGGGCTTCGGAGTTGAAAATCTGACTGACCCTGAAAACATGAAGCTTCTGCACCATATTAATCAGGCACTTCATGCAAACGGTGTTATGCACCGTGACCAGCAGTACGTTGTTAAAGACGGCGAGGTTATGATAGTTGACGAATTTACAGGTCGTATCATGCCGGGACGTCGCTACAGTGACGGTCTGCATCAGGCAATCGAAGCAAAAGAAGGCGTTAAGGTAGAGGCTGAGTCAAGAACTCTTGCAACAATCACATTCCAGAATTTCTTCCGTCTTTACGGTAAGCTGTCAGGTATGACAGGTACTGCTCTTACGGAGGAAGAGGAATTCCAGCACATTTACAAGCTTGACTGTGTTGCCGTTCCTACAAACAGACCTGTTATCCGTGACGATATGCAGGATTCTGTATATAAAACAGAAGCCGGAAAATATATGGCGGTTATTAAACAGATTAAAGAGTGCCACGAGAAGGGACAGCCTGTTCTTGTTGGTACCGTAAACGTAGATAAATCAGAGCAGCTTAGTGCATTATTGAAGCGTCAGGGTATTGCGCATGAGGTATTGAATGCAAAATATCATGAAAAGGAAGCTGAAATTGTTGCTCAGGCAGGTAAAAAGGGTGCTGTTACAATCGCTACCAACATGGCAGGTAGAGGTACGGACATCATGCTTGGCGGTAATGCTGAGTACATGGCAAAGCACGAGATGATGAGGCAGGGCTTCAGTGATGAGCTTATTGCAGAGGCTACAGGCTTTGGCGATACAGACGATGAGGAAATCATCAACGCAAGAAAGGTATTTACAGAGCTTAATGCTAAGTTCAAGGAGCAAATTAGACCTGAGCAGGAAGAGGTTAAGGAAGCAGGCGGTCTGTTTATTATAGGTACAGAACGTCACGAATCAAGACGTATAGATAACCAGCTCCGTGGACGTGCAGGACGTCAGGGAGACCCGGGCTCATCAAGATTCTTCCTGTCACTTGACGATGACCTGATGAGAATTTTCGGCTCGGACAGAGTTAAAAAGATGGTTGAGGCTATGGGACTTGAAGAGGACCAGCCGATTGAAGCAAAAATGCTGACTAACGCAATCGAAAACGCTCAGAAGAATCTGGAGAGCAGAAACTTTGATTCAAGAAAACACGTTCTTCAGTACGACGAGGTTATGAACGAGCAGCGTAAGATTATATACAAGCAGCGTCAGACTGTTCTTGACGGTGAAGATATTTCAGGCACAATCAAGAACATGATTGAAAGTGTTATTGATAATGCTCTTGACGATTACATCGGAATTTCAGAGATTCCTGATGAGTGGAACATCCATGCTATAGTTGAATTTGCAAACAGACATTTGCACGCAGAAAATCAGTTCAGCGTAGCTCCTGAGGATATGGAAACTATTACACGTGCAGACATCAAGGACGATTTAATGGAAATTGCAATGAAGCGTTATGAGTTCCAGGAATCAGTATTCGGTGAGAATATGCGTGAGCTTGAAAGAGTTATTATGCTTAAGGTTGTTGATACTCTATGGATGGATCACCTTGACGAAATGGAACACGTTAAGCGTGAGATTGGCTTGAGAGCTTACGGTCAGCACGACCCTGTTATGGAATATAAGAATGTAGGTGCAGAATTGTATCAGGGAATGCTTGATGCAATCAAGCGTGATACTGTAACGTATGTTCTTTCGGCAATGCCGAGAATCCAGATTCAGCGTGAGCAGGTTGCAAAGCCTCTTGATACAGGCGGCGATGGCTCATTGAAGAACACAGGCACAAGAGCCAAAAAAGAACCCGGCAGAAATGACCCGTGCCCATGCGGAAGCGGAAAGAAGTATAAGCATTGCTGCGGTAAGGATAAATAAAGATTAAGGGCTGCCGCATACGGCAGCCTTTTGAGTATATCCCGAAAGGAATTTATATGGAAGAAAAAGAAAAATTCATACTTGCAGGTGTTCACCGTTCACTGCGTGATTACCTTGCCGATACAACAGACGAATCAATCGACGAGCTTGGCGAGCTTGTAAAAACCGCCGGCGGTGAGGTTGTTGCGTGCGTGATTCAGAACAAGCCCGACCTTGAAGCCGGAACATACATGGGCGAAGGTAAGCTTGAGGAAATCAAGCAGGTAATTGAAACGCTTGAAGCCGACTGCATCGTATTTGATGATGAGCTATCTCCTGTTCAGATGCGTAATATTTCTGATATTCTTGGCATAAAGGTTCTTGACCGTTCAATGCTCATCCTTGACATCTTTGCAATGCGTGCAAAAACAAGCGAGGGTAAGCTGCAGGTTGAGCTTGCACAGCTTAAATACCGTCTGCCGAGACTCCGTGGCTTTGGTGCGGAAATGAGCCGTACCGGTGCCGGAATCGGAACAAGAGGTCCGGGCGAAACACGCTTAGAAAGTGACAGACGTCATATAAGACGAAGAATATCGGCACTTGAAGAAGAAATCAAGGAGCTGAAAAAACGTCGTGAGCTGCTTCGTTCACGCCGTAAAAAGGACGGAGTTATAACTGCCGCCCTTGTTGGATATACTAATGCAGGAAAGTCAACGCTGCTGAACACGCTGACAGATGCCGGAGTTTTTGCAGAGGATAAGCTTTTTGCAACGCTTGACCCGACCTCAAGAGGAATCACTCTTGAGGATAACAGAAGCATTCTGCTTGTTGATACGGTTGGATTTATCAGAAAGCTTCCGCATCATCTTGTTGAAGCGTTCAAGTCAACGCTTGAAGAAGCGGTTGTAGCAGATTTTCTCCTTCATGTAATTGATATATCAAGCGAGGAAGCACAAAATCAGATTGATGTGGTTGAACACGTTCTGTCGGACATCGGTGCAACGGGTAAGCCGGTAATCGGAGTATTTAACAAATGCGATAAGCTGACGGATAAGCCGGTACTGAACGGAAGCTTTGACAAGACTGTGTTTATCAGTGCAAAGAGCCGTCAGAATATTGATGAACTCATGCAGACGGTTGCTGAAACTGCTCCGGGACAAAAACGCCGTTTGACCGTATGTATTCCTTATCATATGGGTGCGGAGGTCAACGAGCTTCATACAAATCAGAAGGTGCTAAGCGAAGAGTATACTGCCGACGGAACAAAAATGGAGCTTTTAGCAGACAGTGCCGCATATGAAAGGATAAAAGAATATGTCGTTGAAGAATAGCTATAAAACGGTATTAAAGGAAAGCGAATCGCTTCTTGTTGAAAAGAAGTCCAAATTTATTGCAAACGTTAAGCCCGTTGACAACGAGGAGGACGCAATCGCATTCGTGAACTCAATCCGTTCAAAATATCCCGACGCAACACATAACGTTTATGCCTACGTCATTGACGAAAATAATATTTTCCGCTACAGTGACGACGGTGAGCCGTCGGGGACGGCAGGAATGCCTGTCCTTGACGCAATACGCAAATCCGACATCGTTGATGCGGCGGTAGTAGTAACAAGATATTTCGGCGGTACATTGCTCGGTACCGGCGGTCTTGTTCATACATACGGTGCTTCGGCTAAAATGGGGCTTGAGGCATCGGAAATTATAACACGCATCATGTGCGATATTGTTTCGGTCAGGGTTGATTACACCCTTTCGGGAAAGCTTCAGCATAAAATTGCAACGGACGGAATAATATTGGAGGATACGGTGTATCAGAATGATGTGGAATTTGTGATATGCTCACCGCTTGATGAAACAGAAAGGTTGATTTCTGAAATTACAGACTTGACAAATGCAAAGGCAGAGTGTAAAATTATAGATAAGAAATATATAGACAGGAGGATATAATTATGGAAATAACATTAACATCATCAAATTTTGATGCGGAGGTAACAAAATCAGATAAGCCTGTATTGGTGGATTTCTGGGCAACATGGTGCGGCCCTTGCAGAATGGTTGCTCCTGTAATTGAACAGCTTGCAAAGGATTATGACGGAAAAATCAAGGTCGGCAAGGTGAACGTGGATGACGAAGGCTCACTTGCGGCACAGTTCGGAATCGTGTCAATCCCTACAATTATAATGTTTGTTAACGGAAAGCCTGTTGATAAGCTTGTCGGTGCTCATTCATCCGATGATTTTGAGGACATGATAGAAAAGTATCTGTAAAAATGTGTTGACACATGTAATAAGAAGAAAACAATCCAAAAAAATTTTTTAAAAAATTTTTAAAAAAGTGGAACTTTTTCAAAATATGTACGTCTAATCTAATGAAATCTCACAGAAAATAGGGCTGTGTGGGCATTTTGCATAAAAACCTTTGTCACGATAAAGGCTTTTAGTGAATTTATTATAAAAATAAATAAATTTAAGAAATTCCCATAAAAAAACAGTTGACATTATTGATGTGAGAGAGTAAAATGTTTAGTAGCAGATTTGGATAATTGGGTAGAAGCGTTAAAAGAATCTGTTACCGTAATATTTGTTGTGTATCTTAGGTAAGCAGGTTATCGTTAAGTTATGCAACGGTTACAGTTTTTTTACAACTGTATTAATTCATTGACATATATCGCAAGGCTGTGGTATAATCAATGTATAATCTAAGGTAAAGTACCTTGGATGTTTCCGCTTATGGGAAGATTAAGGAGGGTGCTCCCGTAAGTTAGTAAGATTACCCTTCGAACAAAGACTATAAAGGGAGGATTTGAGACTATGAATAAGAATCTCAAAAAAGTAATTTCAGTAGTAGCTGCTCTTGCTTTATCAGTAACTTCTTTCGTAGCTATGGCTTCATATCCTGACACAGTTGGCAATAAGCACGAGTCAGCAATCAATGAGCTTTCAGCTTTAGGCGTTATTGAAGGTTTTGAAGATGGAACATTCCATCCGGATGAGCTTGTAACAAGAGCACAGATGGCAAAGATGGTTGTTAGCGCTCTTAACATCGCTAACGCAGAATCAAACAAGGTTGCTAAGTTCAACGACGTTGCAGTAGATAACTGGGCAGCAGGTTGGATCGCAACAGCAGCAGACAATGGTATAATCAATGGTACAGGTAACGGTAACTTTGATCCAAGCGCAAACGTTACATATGCTCAGACAGCTAAAATGCTTGTAGCTGCTATGGGTTATGAAACATGGGCAGAGAACCAGGGCGGATGGCCTTCAGGTTATCTTCTATATGCTAACGGCACAGGCGTAACAAACGGTATCTCAGGCGTAGCAAATGATACAGCTCTTACAAGAGCTCAGTGCGCTCAGATGATCGTTAACGCTCTTGAGGCTCCAATGCTTAAGCAGACAAGCATGCAGACAGATTACCAGGGTAATGTTGTTCCTGTTATGAGCCAGATGGATGGTACAAATGAGGATAGATATCCTCACACATCACTTCTTAACGATAAGTGGGATATCTACGTTGTAAACGGTAGAGTAACAGACAATGGTAAGAGTGATTCAGACAATAAGAAGATAACTTACACAATTGACAGAACAAAGAACTATGAGGGTAGAGCTTACGGAACATCACTTTATAATGATGGTTACGCAGTAAAGGATTATAAAATGATGGCTCCAATTTGCTTGCCAGGCGATTCAGGTGCTGCTAAATATCTGAATGAGTTTACAAAGGCTCTTATTTATGCTACTGACTATGATGAGGAGGAAATCGTATTTATCGAGTCAGCAGGTAAGAACGAAACAGTTGAATTCAACACAAACCTATTCAGCGACTATGATAATAATGTTATGAAGGTTAAGAAGAGTGCTTCAACTTCATCAACAACATCATACAAGCTTGCTACAAAGAAGGTAGAAGATGAAGGTGTTGAAAAGGTAGTAGCAGATTGGAAACTTATTGTTAACGGTATAGAAATCACAGATAAGACAACTGACAGCAATGATGATGGTACACCTGATAATATCGAAAAATATATCAAAAATAACGATGGCGCAATCGTAACCTTGATTGACAACCCAACAAATGGTGTTTCAACAGATGGTTACTATGACGTTGTAACAGTTGACTACTATGTAACAGCAGTTGTTGATAGCGTTGTTGACAGTGCAGAGTATACAATGATTTATTTTAAGGAGTCTTCAGAGTCTGCAATAGGAATCAAAGTTTATAAGGATGATGATACAAAGACATATTCATTCACTAAGGATGGCGTTGCTGTAGATGTTACATCACTTAAAGAAAATGATGTTCTTTCAATTGCTTATAAAGTTGATGCTAAGCTAGAAGATTCAAACTTCTATGAGGTAGTTGTTTCAGACAAAACAGTTGAAGGTAAGGTTACTCAGAGCAGTACAAACGCTGAAGGTGACAAATACTACACAATCGGCGGTACTGAATATGTAGTAGCTAATGATGGTCTTAGTATTTCAATTAATGTAGGCGGAGAATATGTTGTATATCTAACAGCTGATGATAGAATCGCTGCTGTTGAAAAGCTTGCTTCATCAGTTAACTATGCTGTACTTGAAAGAGTATATAAACAGGCTGAAGAATATATGGTTAGAATCATCGGTAAGGATGGTCAGAAGCACAACTATGAGCTTTACAGTAATGGTGAAAGAGACCTAATTGCTAAGACAATCGAAGGTTATGAAGGTAAAGGTGTATTAAATAGTAGAGTCACTGATGCTCCTATAATCATTGATTATACACTAACAAGCAATAATAAAATTAAGGTTAAGTATTGTTCAAGTATGTCTGTTGAAGATCCGGAAGTGATTGTTGATACAGATGCAGCAAAAACAAAGAAAAAGTTTACAGCTTCAACTCAGAGACTTGGTTCAACAAAGATTGATGATTCAACAATCGTTATTGATATTTCAGAGTGGTGGAAAATTGGTACAGCTACTCCTGCTCTTGTAAGTGCAGACTCATTTGTTGACGGTGCTGAATATACATTCATCTCAGCAAGAGATAAGGCAACAAATCCTTCAGAATCAGTTCCATTTGTATTAGTAACAAGCGGTATCGGTGGCTTCACAGTTGAAACACAGATGGCTATCGTTAAGAAGGTTGCTATAACATCAGATAATCAACAGGATAGAAACGAGCTTACAATCCTTATGAATGGTGAAGAGACAACAGTTCTTACAGAGGATAAAGATTGGTCACATCTTAAGGAAGGTGACGTTATTATCTTCACAAAGAATTCAGATGGCTATGTTGATGATATAAGAGAAATTCTTAATGTTGATTTAAGAACAAAAACGAGATATGATCTATTCAAGGCTATTCAGGATGGTTCAGCAATTAATGCAGCAGAGAGCGAAGAAAATCCGAAGGGTATTCCTAGTGTTGAATTCGATAAAGAGTCAGTTCAATACAGATTAGAAGTTGTAGTTGATAAGTCATCATCAAGCATTTCACTTGGTAAGCTTAAGTTTGGTAAGGCAAAGGCTGATAAGGCTTCAACAACAGGTAAGGATGCTTGGTATATGAGCGAAGGCGATGTTGAAACACTTGCATATGATGCGGACGTTAAGATTTATACATTTGATGGTAACATGAATGAAGGTTACAGAGCTATCATCGGTGCTCCTGCAGCAGTTGCTAAGACATTTGCAGCTTCAGCAAACGCTAAATCAACAAGCTATCTTGATGAAGCAGGTCTATACATCAACCTTGGTATGAAGGGTGAGGCTGAATCGACTAATACAGTTGCATTTGCTCTATTAAGAGTATATGATAACATAGTTAAGGAAGTTTACTCAATCTCAATGCATGATGATGATAAGAAAGCTACATTCCAGGATGGTAAAGTAAATGATGTTGAGGAAGATAACGAAAACGGTGAAAACACTGACGGCGACAACGGCGACAACGGCGATAACGGCGATAACGGCGATAACGCTTAATCATTTAATCGTTTAAGAGTACAAATTAAAGAGTACGGTTTAACCGTACTCTTTTTTTGTATTTGTCTATTGACAAAAAGAAAAGAATGCTATATAATAACATTAGCGACTGAATAATAGTTGCATATACAAAGGAGCAGAATACAATATGGGAAAGAAAGATAAATTAATAGCGAGATTAAAAACAGTTCCTAAGGATTTTACTTTCGATGAAATGAAGACTCTTTTGGAGATATTGGGATTTACAGTAAATAATAAAGGAAAAACAAGCGGTTCGAGAATTAAATTTGAAAAAGATGACATATTTATTATTATGCATAAGCCGCATCCAAGAAAAGAACTTTTGGAATATCAAATAAAGCAGATTATTAGTGTTTTAAGTGAGGAGGGTTTAATATGAATAATCTTATGGAATATAAAGGGTATATGGGTACTGTTGAATATTCAGATAAAGACGGTGTTTTGTTTGGTAAGGTTTTAGGAATAAAAGGGCTTGTTTCTTATGAGGGAATAAGCGTAACAGAATTAAAAGCAGATTTTGAAGAAGCGGTTGATGATTATATAGAAATGTGTAAAGAAAAAAATATTGAACCGGATAAGGTTTATAAAGGAAGCTTTAATGTCAG
>JAZSPM010000185.1:0-5405 GCA_045537455.1 Candidatus Ornithomonoglobus sp.
ATTAACGGCAATAACTCCCGGTGTACATTGTGAAATTGCATAATAGTCAAGAAGCTCTTCTTCTGTTGCCCATTTATTTATCTCAACAATTTCTCTTTGCAAAATAGAAAGCATTGCATATCCGCCGCCGAATGTGAATGCTCCGATTTTTGCAAACGTAAAAAACAGTTTCCAAAGTGTTTTCATTATATTTTCCTTTCAATAAATTATTGTTTATATAAGCCTTCCCCTCGAGGGGAAGGGGGACCGCTTGCGGTGGATGAGGTGGATAAAATTTTTGTTTTAACGCCGTTTCACGGCTACACCTCATCAGTCAGCTAACGCTGACAGCTTCCCCTCTTTCAGTTTCGCTTGCGAAACCGGCTTTGCCGCTTTTGCCAAAGCAAAAGTGAAATGGGAAGCCTTTGCCTCACTAAACAATAATTTATTAAACAAATCCATTGGAGGAACCCATATGTGCTATGACTACAAGCGTCTTATACGAGACATTAAAATATTAACTGAAAATTATGGTGATTTTCTTGAAAGCTTTTCAATAGGTGAAACGGTTATGGGCAAAAAAATACCGTGTATGAAGCTTGGAAACGGAGAAAAAAAGCTATTGCTTATAGGGTCGCATCACGGTCTTGAATATTTGACGTCCGCATTTTTAACAAAGTTTTTATCAAATTACATAGTAAAGCTTATAACGGACAGCGAATATTTCGGATATAACATAAAAGAGCTTCACGAAAAGCTTACGCTATATATTATCCCAATGCTTAATCCCGACGGTGTAGATATAGCCGTAAATGGGCTTGACATAACCAATCCGCACCATCGCAGGCTGATAAGCATGGTCGGAATACACAGCTTTAACAGTGTATGGCAGGCAAATGCCAAAGGCGTTGATATTAATCACAACTACGATGCAAACTGGAAAATGACAGTCAGCCGTCCGTCACCGTCAAAATACGGTGGTACAGCGGCGGAATCAGAGCCTGAAACCCAATCAGCAGTAAAATTTATACGTGATAATAATATTGATATGCTTTTGTGCTTTCACAGTCAAGGAAGAGAAATATATTATGATTTTGACGGGCTGACCGCTGTACGCTCGGAAGAAATCGCAAAACGTATGGCAAGAGAAAGTGGATACGCTGTTGCCATTCCTACAGGAAGTGCCTCCTATGGTGGCTGTAAGGATTGGTTTATAAAGGAATTCGGAAAAGAAGGCTTTACAATAGAAATAGGGAAAGGCAAAAACCCTCTCCCTATGCAAATGCTTGATGACGTCTACGAAGAAAACGCAAGGATTGTTCTAACCGCCATGACGGAAGCTTAAATTCTTACACTTTCACCGTTGTCTCTTAAATATTTTTTTAAATCGCAGATTTCGATTTCTTTAAAATGGAACAGACTTGCCGCAAGAACGGCATCCGCCTTGCCTTCCGTAAAGGCATCCAAGAAATGCTTCATATTCCCTGCACCGCCCGATGCGATGACAGGGATATTTGCGTTTTCGCTTATTGCACGTGTCAGCTCAATATCATATCCTGCCTTTGTTCCGTCGCAGTCCATGCTTGTGAGCAAAATTTCGCCTGCACCTAATTCCTCGGCTTTTTTTGCCCATTCAAGAGCATCTATGCCCGTGTTTACACGTCCGCCGTTCAAGTATATATCCCAGCCGGAATTATCGGCTCTGCGTTTTGCATCAATAGCACACACAACGCACTGACGTCCGAATTTTTCTGCCGCTTCGGTTATAAGCTCAGGACGCTTTATTGCCGCACTGTTAACGGAAACCTTATCGGCTCCTGCATTCAATATTCTTCTGAAATCCTCAACAGTTCTTATTCCGCCTCCGACAGTAAACGGAATAAATACATTTTCCGCAACACGCTTAACCATATCGGTAACAGTCTCACGTGCATCGGAGGAGGCCGTTATATCAAGGAACACAAGCTCATCTGCTCCTGCCTTATCATATGCCTTTGCACACTCAACAGGGTCGCCGGCATCTATAAGATTTACAAAGTTTACTCCCTTTACCACGCGTCCGTCCTTAACGTCAAGACATGGTATTATTCTTTTTGCGTACATATCAATTACCTCCCAGTGCTACGAATTTACGAAGTATGCTCATACCGGCTTCACCGCTTTTTTCAGGGTGGAACTGTACCGCAAAAACATTCCCCTTTTCAACTGCAACACCTAATTTTTCGCCGTATTCCGTATATGCCGAAATAATATCGGTATCGGGTGTTGTAAGATAATATGAATGAACGAAATAAACGTAATCCTCTGATAAAATTTTACTTTCCTTTGCAAGTTCTAAGCTGTTCCAGCCCATATGTGGAATTTTCAGTCCACAATCAGGAATTTTTACACACTTACCCTTGAAAAGTCCAAGCCCCTCAACTCCCGGTGCTTCCTCACTCGCTTCAAACATAAGCTGTAAGCCAAGACAAATTCCAAGCAATGGCGTATTATTTTCAACTACCTGCTTTATGACAGGTACAAGACCTGATTTTGTAAGTGCATTCATGGCATCACCAAAAGCCCCTACCCCCGGAAGAATCACTTTATCTGCTTTCAGAATTGTTTCAATGTCACCTGTTATAACATTTTCCGCACTCAAAAAGTCAAGTGCGTTTTTTACACTGTGCAGATTCCCTGCACCGTAATCTATTATTGCAATCATATGTATGTCCTTTCTGCTATATGATATTTCACACATATTTATTATATAAAAAATCCCTTCATGTGTCAAGCATAAAGGGATAAAAAATTTAATTATACTCCGTATTCTGTTCTTTGTATGATGTGATTCTGGAACTTGACATCAAGCTCATTGAAATATCCGCTCCAACCCCAAACACGCACAATCAGATTAGGATACTTTTCAGGATTCTTTTGTGCATCTATAAGACGCTCGCGGTTTATAGAATTTAACTGAAGCTGATGACCGCCCCTGTTTATATATTCCTTTACAAGCATAGCTGTCTTTTTTATTCCTATATCATTACGCAAAACAGTATCGTGAATTTCTATCGTCATAGGTCCTCCGTTTATGATATTTGTTAAATCATATTTTGTAAATGACTGAATGACAGAAAGCAATCCCTCGGTTTTTGCGTTCAATGAAGGCGAAAAGCTTGATGAATACGGGTAACCTGCATACCTACCGTCGGCAGTTGCCCCACACTTCTCTCCCCTCCACATATATTCCTGAGCACTTCCTGTTCCTGCTCTCATTGTTCTTCTCCCGTGTTTGCGGTTATTGAAGTTCTTTGAGAATGTATCCATCAGGAAAACAGCAATATCATCAACATAGTCATCGTTATTTCCCATTTTAGGGCTTTCTATAAGCAGATTTCTAAGCTCTGAATATCCTTCAAAGTTATTTTCAAGAGCTTTTAAAAGGTCATCCTTTGTTATGCTCTTTTCATCAAACACATTCTTTTTAATCGCCGCAAGAGCATCGGAAGCATTCGCAATACCTGCACCGTGACAACCGTAGTTATTGTATTTTGTTCCGTCCCACATATCAGTAAGACTCTCTATACATCCGTCCATGAATATTGATAAAATAGGGCTTTTTGTTTCTTTATGAGTAGCAAATCTATCGTAAACAGCGTCACACTCCTGTACAATCTCTTTCCTTACTTCTTCTTTAAGCTCATCAAATGTGTTACATTTTTGCAGACTTTTCTTAATTACACGGTTTACAATATTAGGAAAATCCATAACTCCGTAATTCGGAATATCCGCTCCGCAGTTAGGTATAATATATTCCCAACACGCAGCAACTGCATAGTCAAGTGCATCCTCTCTGTCATAGCCAAGTTTTACAAGTCCTTCAACAACAACATCATCATTACAGTACTGCGGAAAACCTAAGCCCACCTTTGTAAGATGTGTTGCAAACTCATACAGCTCATCAGGTGTATTTTTACCTACACGCAAATTAATTTTAGGGTCTATCAGCTTAAGTTCCAGTGATGCCTCCATACACATTCTTGAAAGCTCGTTATACATACTGTTCCCGTCACCATCAAATCCGCCAAGCACCATACTCTGACCGTTATCACCCGTCTGAACTCCAAAATATATGTCACCGTCTATATTAAGAGAAATAAAGAATTCCTCAAGAGTCTCAAACAGCTCTTCATCTGTTACACCTTTAGCTTTATCGCTCAGATAGAAAGGATACATATACTGGTCAAAACGTCCAATCGTCATGTGGATACAAAAGCCGTTACGCAGAAAATACTGACACATCTTCATAAACACGCATGCCTCATAAAATGTTTCAGCACCCTTATGAGGAATTTTACAAAGTGCGTTATATAATCTGTCATTACCCTGCTCCTTTGCAAAATCTCTGTATTTATCAGAAAACTCCAATATAACATCAACGCTGTCAAGCATCATCTGACCATATTCAAGCTTTTCTTTGTCGTCTGTTTTTGACATAGCTTCTTTTATTTGCTCTGCTATTTTATCAAAACCGCAGTTCATTACTCTTGCGTAATTCGGTGTTACGTTTCCCATATGCGGTACTATTATATTGTCAGTGCTTCTGTTAAAGCCAAAATCGTCCTGCTCATACAAAACAGGCTTTTCATTTTCTATTACAGACCTGAAATTTTCCGCAAAGCTTTTCTTGCCGTCATAAGCAAATTGCTCCACATGGCCTCTTTTTGCTCTGTAGTCTTTCTTATTCAGTTGCTCCAATAAGAATTTTACTTTTTCTGTCATTTTTATTCTCTCCTTTATAAAATTTTAGTTTTTATTCCAAAGCTTTCAAATATCTCTGTTTGTGTATTACTTTCAGCAGATATATTAAGCTCATATTCCCTGCCGGTCATTTTATACTTACTGCCTGCCATTTTGTTATACGGCATAAGCTCCGCATAGTCTGCACCGTTTTTTTGCATTATTTTGCAGATTTCTGTTATATTTTCTTTTGTATCTGTAATACCAGGAATAAGCGGTATTCGCACCACATACTCTTTTTTGCTTTGTGTAAGCATTTCAAAATTTTTAAGAATATTCCTGTTTGATACTCCCGTATACTCCCTGTGCAAAACATCATTTGCAAGCTTTAAATCAAACAGAAAATAATCTGCTCTTTCAAGTACCCTTTTAAAAATTTCACTCTCACAAAATCCGCTCGTCTGAACAGCCGTATGTAAATCACCTTTTAAAATATCAAGACATTCAATTAAAAATTCACTTTGTGCCAATGGCTCTCCGCCTGAAAAAGTAACACCGCCGTCACGAAGCATATCTTTATTTTTAAGGAGCTTTTCACAAAGTGCTTGTGCTTCATACCTTTTACCGCATACTCTTAATAAATTCCTCGGACAGACTTTAATACTGTCTTGTGTATAACATATTCTGTCGTTTTTTATATCAGC
>JAZSPM010000207.1:0-2348 GCA_045537455.1 Candidatus Ornithomonoglobus sp.
GAGTAAGTATGGGACAAGATTAAAAGTATTCGGTAGTTATATCCCGTATTCAATCAAAGTAGCTGAACAGGCTCTGTACGGAAAAAGTATTGTAGAAATGTTTCCTGAACATCCTGTATCAGAAGCATATAAAAAAATTGCAGGGGAGTTGATGAACTATGGCAAATGATGTTTTATCTGTTCTTGCAGATAGAAACGAAAGTAAAAGAAATGCATATATGAACGGATTAAATGAACTTTTTGGGTTATGTAAAAGTGTAAAGGTCGAAACACTTCAGATTGTTAATCTCATTGAAAAGGAAAATCATCCGTTTAAGGTAGTTGATGATGCAAGCATGAAAGCTCTTGCAGAAAGCATAAGCAAGGTAGGTGTTATGCAGCCAATAATCGTAAGACCTGCAAGTGGGAGCAGATATGAAATTTTATCAGGACATCGGCGAACAATGGCAAGTGAGATTTGCGGCAAAACTGAAATAGAAGCCGTTATTGTTGAAGCAGATGACGAGCTTGCAAACAGAATAGTTATTCTTACCAACTTTCATCAGCGTACTATCCGCTATCCGTCAGAAATAGCAAAGTCATATCAGATAAGATACAATGACCTTAAAAAGCGTAAGAATTCCACCGGGTGGAATTGTGAGCCTGATAAGCTTGACCGGATAATGGAGCGTGAGTTTGCAACCTCAAAATCAAAAATATATATGTATCTCAGGCTGAATTACCTTACAGACACTTTACTTGAGGCTTTGGATAATAAAAAGATAAAGCTAAAAGCCGCTGTTGAGCTTTCATATGTAAGTGTTGATATACAAAACATTATCTATGACTATGTTGTGGAGCGTGAGATATATAAAATAAATGTAAGAAAGGCAGGTAAGATAAAAAGACTAAGCATTGAAAAGGAAGTGTCGGAAGAGGATATACAAAAGATTCTTTCCGATGATGAGAAAATAAAAAATGATATATATTTTGGTACATCCGAAATAGAAAAGTACAAGCATAAATTTAAAAACAATGAGGAAATGAAAAAGGCTATAATTAATTTCCTTGAAAGCTATTAAAAAAGAATTGTGTAGAATTATTTTATTAAGTATTTTAGTGAAAGGGGGATATATATGGATATCTTAAATGGTATAACTTTGTTATATGGCGATTGCCTTCAGCTAATGAAAGATATTCCGGATGGTAAAGTTGATATGATATTTTGTGATTTGCCGTTTGGACGGACTGCGTGTGAATGGGATTGTGTAATACCGTTTGATACGTTATGGGAGCAATACAAAAGAGTTATAAAGCAAAATGGAGCAATTTTACTTTTTAGTCTACAGCCATTTACAAGTGAATTGATTATCAGCAATCTCAAAATGTTTAGGTATGAGTGGATCTGGCAAAAAACACAGCCCAAAGGTCATCTAAATGCAAATAAAATGCCGATGCGGGCTCATGAAAATATCTGCGTTTTTTATAAAAAACTGCCGATATATAATCCGCAAAAAACCGGTGGATATAAAAGAAGAACTGCACATAATAAGTACATACGAGAAGCTAAGGGCGATAGCTGTTATGGCAAAGAAGTAAGAGATACTTTTTATGATAGTACCGAAAGATATCCGATTGATATTCAGATATTTTCTAATGCAAATCAAAAAAACAAGTTTCATTCTACACAGAAGCCCATTGAACTTTTAGAGTATTTTATAAAAACTTATACCAATGAGGGCGATACTGTGCTTGATAATTGTATGGGAAGCGGCAGTACCGGAGTGGCATGTATAAATACAAAAAGAAAGTTTATAGGCATGGAAATTAACAAAGAGTATTTTGATATAGCTTGCATGAGAATTGCCGAAGTACAGGAACAGTTATATAAATAAATGAAAAAAATAAATTAAATAATAAGGTAAGGTGATATAGGTTGAGGAAGATATACATATACGAAAATGACGGAAAATGTCAGATAGAGGATTTTGTTTTAAAGACAAATCAGAAGATACAAAAAAAGCTTAAATTTCAGCTTGCATATATAATGGATAAGCATAACGCTTTTACAGAACCACACGTCAAGCATTTCACTATTGAGAAATACAGACGGCTATATGAATTACGTGTTAAAGCAGCAGGAACTATGGTCCGTGTCATTTTCTATGAAAAGGACGGAGAGGTACTGCTGCTTTATGCTTTCTATAAGCGTGACAGAAAGGATACAGAAAAGGCACTTGAAACATCACTTAAAATTCTTAACTCCATTTCTGATGAAAACGGCGATATAGACAGCTCATATAAAAGG
This sequence comes from Candidatus Ornithomonoglobus sp., assembly GCA_045537455.1. Taxonomy (GTDB): domain Bacteria; phylum Bacillota; class Clostridia; order UBA1381; family UBA1381; genus Ornithomonoglobus_A. The sequence goes on from JAZSPM010000207.1 coordinate 2,288, forward strand.
GAGTTGAGGCTTAAATGATAAATATTGTTACATGGCTAAAGGATAATAAATATAAAGAAAA
>JAZSPM010000153.1:0-11253 GCA_045537455.1 Candidatus Ornithomonoglobus sp.
ATTTGCAAATAAAGTTACAAAGATAAGAAATAATTTGTAAAAGATATTGATTTTGTACAAGTAAATATGTTATAATTGAGTTCATAGCAATAGCTCCTTTTGGACTGTTCATTTAATTGAAGGTTGCAACTCAATTATACAGCAAAAAGGAGGTTATTGCTATATTTTTATGCAAAAATATTCAAAAACCTCGAAAAATTAAGGTTTTAACGATAGTTAAAATATATAAAACGGGGTGTCAAACTTGACACTACCAATGAATTATTGGAGGTCATAAAATGAATAAAGAGCAAATAGAAAAAATAATAGAAAGGCAAAAGAAGTATTTTCAAAGTGGAGCAACTCTTTCTGTTGAGTTCCGAATAAAAATGCTTAAAAGACTATATGGTGCTGTTAAAAAATATGAGTCAGAAATATGCGAAGCACTTAAAAATGATTTGGGTAAAAGTGCGTATGAAGCATATATGTGTGAAATCGGGATGGCATTAAGTGAAATTACGTACATGATAAAGCATATCAGGCGATTTACATCTGAGCATAAAGTGCGTACTCCTTTGGCTCAATTCTGTGCTGTAAGCTATGAAAAGCCTTTGCCTTACGGAAACGTTCTAATTATGAGTCCGTGGAATTATCCGTTTTTACTTTCTGTTTCGCCGCTTACAGATGCAATAGCAGCAGGAAATACGGCAGTATTAAAGCCGAGTGTATATTCAAAGGCTTCAAGCATGATCATTAAAAAAATAATTAATGAGTGCTTTGAGGAAGATTATATTGTTGTAATTGAAGGCGGACGAGAAGAAAATGCGTGCTTACTTAAAACAAAATTTGATTTTATTTTCTTTACAGGCAGTCAGAATGTAGGAAAGGAGGTTCTTCGCAATGCTGCTGAAAATCTAACTCCTGTTGTTTTGGAGCTTGGCGGTAAAAGCCCGTGTATAGTAGATGAAACTGCTGATTTAAAAGTTGCAGCAAAACGAATTGTTTTCGGTAAATACATTAACTGCGGACAGACCTGTGTAGCGCCTGATTATGTACTTTGTAAAAGAGAAATAAAAGATACGCTTATTAAGGAAATGTGCATGCAAATAAAGCAACAATACGGAGATACTCCGTTAAACAACCCTGATTACGGAAAAATTATAAATGAAAAACATTTTGAGAGGCTTGTGAATCTGATAGATAAAGAAAGAGTGATTATCGGAGGCGGAGCAGATAAGCACAGTATGCAGATAGAGCCAACGGTGTTGGATAATATAATATGGGATGATGCTATAATGCAAGAGGAAATATTCGGGCCGATTATGCCTGTATTAACCTATGATGATTTTGATGAAATATATTCGATACTGCAAGATAAACAAAAGCCTTTGGCTCTGTATTTATTCTCTGAAAACAAAAAAAGAATACAGGAGATTACATCAAGGATTTCGTATGGCGGAGGATGTATAAATGATACTATAATTCATCTTGCAACGAGCGAAATGGGATTCGGTGGTGTAGGTGAGAGTGGAATGGGTTCATATCACGGCAAAAAGGGATTTGAAGCATTTTCTCATACAAAGAGTATAGTTAATAAAAGAACATGGCCTGATTTGCCTATGCGTTATTATCCGTATAAAAACAATAAATTCGGTAAGTTGATTAGGTTGTTTTTAAGATAATAAATCAAAGAAATTAAAAAATATAAAAAAAGACTTGACTTTAGTGTGGTAAAGTGGTAGAATGGTAAAGGTATAAAATATATTATCTTTCAGGAGGAAAAAATTATGAAAAAGTTTTTAACAACGGTTTTAGCAGGAATGATGGCAATGTCTCTTGCATCATGCGGAGGTTCAAAGGCAGATTCAGACGTTGCATATGTTGAGGACAACGGCAAAATGGTAATCGGTTATACAATATATGAGCCGATGAACTATAACGATGAGAGTGGTGAGCTTACAGGCTTTGATACCGAGTTTGCAAAGGCTGTATGTGAGAAGCTTGGTGTTGAACCTGAGTTCGTTGTAATTGACTGGGATAACAAGTTCCTTGAACTTGAATCAAAGAGTATTGACTGCGTATGGAACGGTATGACAATCACAGAGGAAGCAAAGTTGAATGCTTCAGTTACAAATCCGTATGTAAAGAATGCACAGGTTGTTGTTGCATCGAAGGATGCAATAGACAGCATTAAATCAGCTGAAGACCTGAAGGGCAAGAAGCTCGCTGCAGAAGCAGGTTCAGCAGGAGAGACAGCTATCAAGGATAATGCGCTTGATGAAAACTATACAGCAGTTGCGGCTCAGACTGATGCACTTCTTGAAGTAATGAGCGGTTCAGCAGATGCTTGTGTAATAGATATCACAATGGCTAATGCTATGACAGGTGAGGGTACAAACTACGATACACTTGCTCCTTCGATAGAGCTTACAACAGAAGAATACGGTATTGCATTCAGAAAAGAATCAGACTTAACAGCAAAGGTTAACGAAATTATGACAGAATTAAAGGAAGACGGAACACTTCCTGCACTTGCTGAAAAGTATTCTCTTACATTAGCTGAATAATGAAATTGCATCAGACCACAGAAATTATTTTCTGTGGTTTCTGTTGCTTATTGGTAAAGTTAAAAGAAAGGCATAATATATATGTTTGAAAATTTTATAAGAGTAACCCTGAGTCTGCTTGAAGGCTTTGGAACAACTTTAGAGATTTTTATACTTACGTTATTATTTGCACTTCCGTTGGGGCTTATAATTGCTTTTGGTTCAATGAGTCGTGTGAATGTTATTAAGTGGATAACAAAAACATTTGTATGGATTATACGCGGAACTCCGCTTATGCTACAGCTTATAGTAATTTATTACGGTCCCGGACTTATCGGAGAATGGGCAAAGGATATGGTAGCTGACGGCAATAATGGGGCTATTTATCAGTTTTTATCAAACTGGGCAGTATTTGACCGTTTTCTTGCGGTAATGATAGGCTTTGTAATAAATTACGCTTGCTATTTTTCGGAGATATACAGAGGCGGAATAGAAAGTATTTCTCGTGGACAGTATGAGGCAGGGCAAGTGCTTGGAATGACAAAAGCGCAAGTGTTTTTTAAGGTTGTACTGTTGCAGGTTATAAAGCGTATAATACCGCCGATGAGTAATGAAATCATTACTCTTGTAAAAGATACGTCTTTAGCAAGAATCATAATGGTTTATGAAATTATATGGAGTGCGCAGCAGTTTATAAAGAGCGAAGGTCTTTTGTGGCCGTTATTCTATACGGGTGCGTTCTATTTGGCTTTTTCAGGCTTACTTACATTGCTGTTCGGTTATATAGAAAGAAAGTTGGATTATTTCAGGAGTTAAAGCTATGGCGATATTAGAGGTAAAAAATTTACATAAAAATTTCGGAAAAACAAAGGTTCTTAAAGGTGTTGGTTTTTCTATGCAGGAGGGTGAAATCCTTGCAATATTGGGTTCATCAGGAAGCGGAAAAACTACGCTTCTTCGCTGTATAAATTTCCTTGAAACAGCAACTCAGGGACAGATTTTTGTTGAGGGTAATTGTATATTTGATGCTTCAGCAAAGGAGAAGCCTTCGCAAAAGGAAATCAGAGAAAGACAGCTTAATTTCGGTATGGTTTTTCAGTCTTTTAATCTGTTTCCGCAGTATACGGCTTTGGAAAATGTGGTACTTGCTCCTAAGCTTCTTGCTAAGGAACAACCGGATTTTAAAGAAAATAAAAAGCAGATTTTTGAGGAAATAGAAAAAAATGCTTTGGAGCTTTTGGAACGTGTAGGTCTTGGCGATAAAACAGGAAATTATCCGTGTCAGTTATCAGGAGGGCAACAGCAAAGAGTTTCTATTGCAAGAGCACTTGCACAGAATCCTAAAATTTTGTTCTTTGATGAACCGACATCAGCACTTGACCCTGAGCTTACAGGTGAGATTTTGAAGGTAATTAAGAGTCTTGCGGCAAAGCATGTGACTATGGTAATAGTTACGCACGAAATTGAATTTGCCAAGAATGTGGCAGATAAAATAATTTTTATGGATAACGGCGTTATAGCAGAAGAAGGAACGCCGGAGGAAGTTATTGACAATCCAAAGCATGAACGCACAAAAGCATTTTTGAGTAAAATGCTGTAATTATCAACCGGGGAGATTTATCTCTCCGGTTTTTGTATGATGACATTTATATGGCTTGGCGACATAGGGGACATATCTAAACTGTAGATATGTTTTTTTGATGAGGTATCAAAATGTCGCGTTTGTATCAAAATGTCGCTTGAATAAACACAGTGTTTGGGTGTAAAATAATAATGGGTACAATTATACATAAAAAATACAGGAAAGGAAAAAACGATGTATAAACTTATAATAGTTGATGACGAAACAGGTATACATGACCTTTTAAAGGATGCTATTGAAGAAATAATCGGCGGTTATGAGGTGGTTGGATGCTTCATAAATGGAATTGAGGCTTTAGATTATATAAAAGCTCATGAGGTTGATGTAGTTCTGACAGATATAAAAATGCCTGAAATGGACGGGCTTGAGCTTTGTGCAAGGCTTTATAAAGAATATCCTTCAATAAAAACGGTTATCTTGTCGGGATACGGGGAATTTGAGTATGCAAAAAAGGCTATAGAATATAATGTGACCGACTATCTGTTAAAAGCCGTAGATATAAAAGAGCTTGCAGTGTCTTTGGGGAAGATTGAAGAAAATCTTGATTTACAGAATAATAAATTCGACAGAGAAAATGAGATTCTGGAAAGCTTCTGTACCGACCTTATAGTAGGCACGCTTACTCCATCAGAAATAAAAAGGAAATATTATGAGCTTGATATTCCGTATGATATAGATAAAGTGAAAATATCTGTGTATCAAATGGACTTTGAAAATTATTCTGATATCATGCAGAATGTCTGGCGATATGAATCGGAATATTTTCAGGACGCAGTTCTTGGAGTGATACAGATAGTTGCAAAGGAAATATGCGAAGGGATAGTTGCTGAAATTTCCTCAAACAGAGAACGTATGCTGATAGGGGTTTTGTCGGATAGTCCTATGGATGGATTTGAAGAGTGTGTGTCACGGCATATTAATGATATTATGCATTTGCAGGCGGAATGTTCGATTATACTGAATAGTGCAGGACTGTTTGAAATATCAAATAATAATCAGATACTTGATAATAAAGAAGTTTATAAAATTATGGTTTCTTATATCAAAATGTTAAGCACGGATAAAGCAAAGGCTCTTATAAGCCGAATGATGACGCTTAATGAAAATGAATTTGAAACAATAGGCGATAAGTATCTGATGAATAAAAATGCTGATGTTGACGATGCATATGAGGACATCAGAACACAGCTTGATGATGAACAGATAATAGCAAATGCCAAAGCATATATAGAGCAGAATTTTGATAAGGACATATCAAGGCAGGAGGTTGCCGATGCAATGTTCTTTAACGCTGCATATTTTGCAAGATTCTTTAAACAAGCGACAGGCGTTACAATCGGAAGCTATATATTGCAGACGAGAATTGACAATGCTGTAAAATTGCTTGAAGAAAATGTAAAAATCCAGGATATAGCGGCAAAAAGCGGGTTTAAGAATGTACGTCATTTTCAAAGGGTGTTTAAATCCTATACGGGATATTCGCCTACAGATTACAGACGTGTTGTGTTAAAGAAGGAGATATTATGACAGATTACGTAAAGAAAGCGGTGCAAAAACTGTATTTAAGATACAGGTTTAAAAGTATTCTCTTCAGAAATTTTGTCAAGATATTTGCACTTACTGCAATTTTACTTAGTGTGTTAAGTATATTTGTTTATAACTCGCTTACTAAAATCAATGAAGAGGAAATTCTGCAAAGTCATTACAGAAACGCTGACAGAATTGTTGAAAATCTTAATGAGGTTTTCAGTGAAGCACGAAAGGTTGCGGTTGTTCTTGCGGCGGATTCGGATGTGCGAATATTTGTAAAGGCAAATAATTATGCTGAATTTACAACAAATATTCATGAGCGCTTGAGTGAGAAACTGAATTCGTATAAAAGTGTAATGAGTACCATACATTCGATATATATTTACAAAGAAAACACAAATGAGGTTTTCAAATTGGGCACAGCGCGGGATGCTGAAGATAAAGAAAGTGATTCTTATGGGTGGCTTGATTTATATAAAACAAACAAGGGTAAAGAGGTTCAGATTCTTCCGAGGAAAATTGGTAACAAATATCCGTATGTACTGAGCTACATATATAATATCAATGATATGGGATGTATTGTGGTAAACCTTGACGTTTATTTGATTTCTGAAGCTAATAATCATCTTAATACAGAGGGAATACAAATATATATTAGCGATGAAAACAACAGCATACTTTACTCGAATGATGAAACGCAATTTCTTAAAGAATTCGACTCGGAGATATTAAAAAAAATAAATCAAAGCAGTAACGGAATCATTCAGGTGGGTGACTGTTCTTATGCTGGCTATGTCCGCGACGGGGATTTTGACGGATGGAAAATAACGGTGCTGACATCTGTTGACAGCTACAATAACAGCTTACAGAGAATAAAGGTTCTACTTATAATTTCTGTAATATTGATTCTTGGCATTATTATTTCGTTTATGCTTGCCTTGAGCTTGTATGAGCCTGTTTCAAACATTGTAAGTATTGTAGATAATGCAAGTGGTAAGGAACGTAACTATCTCAATAATAAAGACGAGGTTGAATACGTCGCATCAAGAATCATGCAAATGGTTGATGACAATAATGACCTCAAAAGAGAACTGAACAACAGAATGGAACAGTATCGAAATTTGCAGTTTATAGCATTGCAGTCTCAGATAAATCCGCATTTCCTTAACAATACTCTGAATGTAATCGGGTTGAAAATGGTTAAGGAAAGCGGCATGGACAGTGAATCGCATGAAATGCTCACACTGCTTACAAGGCTTATACAGCATATGTTCCGTAACGGTAAAATGCAGACGGATTTCAAAACAGAAATTGAACTTATTATGTCTTACGTTAAGCTTTTGAAAAAACGTTATAAAAATGTTGGGGTTGAATGGGATATAGATGAGGGTGTATATAAATATAAAATACTCAATTTCTGCATTCAGCCGATAATAGAAAATGCGGTTTTTCACGGAGTCGGAGTAATGCGTGAAAATGCATTGGTTAAAATCCGTATTGCTGTGGAAGATGAACATATACTCATAAATGTTACCGATAACGGAAAGGGTATGGCTCGTGATAAGCTTGAGTCTTTGAGAGCCGAACTGGAAATGGACGCAGTCGAAAATATGCATGTAGGAATGAAAAATGTGTATAAGAGATTAAAGCTTATATATGCAGATGATGCTTCGATGACGGTTGAAAGTGAGCCGTATAAATATACCTCAATCACAATAAGGATACCTAAAAATCCTGTTGTTGATGATGAGGAAGAATAAACAAGTACCAAAATGTCGCAAAAGTATCAAATTGTCATTTTAAATTATTTTTGCGATATGATATAATTATAATATAAAAATATATTTTAAGCGTAATGCTATGGAGGACAATTATGAAAACAAAAACACGCGGACAAACACTACGAAAGAAAACGTTAAACAGAACCACATTTATGGAAAACCTTGAGCTGTGGATTATGACGCTGCCGGGATTTCTGCACACTCTTATATTTGCTTATATTCCGATGCTCGGAGTTATAATAGCATTTAAGAAATTTAATCCTAATTTAGGAATTTGGGGAAGTAAATGGGTGGGCTTTGATAACTTCACATTCTTCTTTACGTCAAATGACTTTGTAAGAATAATGAGGAATACCATAGGCTATAGCTTCCTGTTCCTGTTCCTTGATAATTTCTGTGCAATGGGAGTTGCGGTGATGCTGTATAACGTACATAAACGTGCGGCAATTAAATATTATCAGACAACTATGATTTTGCCGACATTTATGTCGATGGTTCTTGTTGCGTTTATAGTATATGCGTTTTTGAATCCTGTTTCGGGTATACTGAATAACGCATTGGGATTAAAAGTTGACTGGTACGGTGAAGCTCAATACTGGCCGTTTATTCTGTCCATTGTACATATATGGAAGAGCGTTGGTATGAGTTCGATTTTGTATTATGCGGCGCTTATGGGAATAGATGAAGCCCTGTTTGAAGCTGCAAGAATTGACGGTGCAACAAGAAAGCATGAAATATTTTATATAATGGTTCCTGAGCTTATGAATCTTATCTGTATTAAGCTCATACTGGGTATCGGAGGTATGATAAGCGGAGACTTCGGTTTACATTATCAGGTAACAATGAATGTAGGAAAGCTTTATTCAACAACCGATATTATCAACACATATACATTCAGAGCATTACAGCAGGCAACAAATATGGGACGTACTGCGGCAATCGGTCTGTTCCAGTCTATAACAGGTACGATACTGGTTATTACCTCTAATGCGATAATCAAAAAGATAGATGAGGAAAAGAGCTTTTTCTAAGCGGAATTATTATAGAAAGGAATATAAACAAAATGAAGAAAATGACATTGGGACGTGTAATACTTCATGTTTTTCTCATAGCATTGAGTCTTACATACATCTTACCTATTATATTGATGCTTATGATATCAATAACAGCGGAAAGTGCAATAGAAATGAACGGTTATTCGTTATTCCCGCAGGCATTCAGCCTGAATGCTTATAAGCAGGCTTTTGCAAATCCTGCACAGATGCTTAACAGCTACAAGACAACGGCAATATTTTCGATAACGACAGTTATTTTGTCTTTGTTTGTACAGACGATGATGGCATATCCGCTTACAAGACCGATTTTTAAAGCCAAAAAGTTTATAATAAAATATTTATTCATAACAATGCTGTTTAGCGGTGGGCTTGTACCGCACTACATATTAAATACACAGTATCTTCATCTGAATGATACAATCTGGATTTATATTATTCCGGCACTTAACGGAGCATGGGGCGTGTTTTTGTATAAAACCTTCTTTATGGGGTTACCTGATGGACTTGTAGAGGCGGCGAAGATTGACGGTGCAAGAGAATTTCAGATATATTTTAAAATGATACTTCCTCTTTCAGCACCTATACTTGCTACACAGGGCTTTATGGGACTTGTGGGTAAGTGGAACGACTGGAATACTGCACTTCTATACATCAGAAAGCCTGAACTGTATTCGCTTCAATATCTGTTACAGAAAATCTTGAAAGAAGCCGAGTATGTAAAAAACCTACAGGAAAATAATGCACTTGCGGCATCGCTTATTGATACAGATGAGCTTCCGGCAGAATCAATGAAATATGCAATGGCAATGCTTGCGGCAGGTCCGATGCTTGTTGTATTCCCATTCTTCCAGAAGTATTTTACAAAGGGTATGATAGTAGGTTCAGTTAAGGGTTGATTAAATCAGGCAAATGCCTGTTTAATATATATAAAAGAAAGGAAAGACAAAAAATGAAAAAAACAAAATTATTCAAAGTAGCAGCGCTAACTTTGGCAGCAGTTATGACAACAGCTCTTTTGCCGGGCTGTGGCGGTGGTAACGAAACTGCAAAAGAGGGCGAAGGTGAAGCAATCACATTAAAGTACATCATGGCAGGACCTGGACGACAAAAGGATTCACAGATGGTAAACGAAAAATTCAATGAAATGCTTCATGAGTATTTACCAAATGTAAATGTTGAGTTTGACGTTATCGAAATGGCTAACTATAAGCAGAACTTCCTGTTAAGACAGACAGGTAAAGAGCAGGTTGACATTGTAAATGTGTACGGCTTAAACTTTAATGAGGAAATATCTAACGGTACATTTATTCCGATGGATGAGCTTCTTGAAAATTACGGTCAGGATGTAAAGGCGGCACTTCCTGAATGGTTATGGGATTACATGAAGTTTGATGGTGAGCTTTACGGTATTCCTTCATATCAGATGGTAGGTACTCTTCGCTGTCTGCTTGCTCCTAAGGAAATTGCAGAAAAGTATCTTGACATCGAAGGCTTAAAGGATGAGCTTTACACAAACGGAAAGTTTACTGATAAGGCAGAGCAGATAATTGAGGATTATGTTGCAAAAGCAGCAGAAGCAGGTGTGCTTACAGAGCTTGGTGCGGCTTCAATCTGGAACGAGCTTCCTCTTCTTGGATGGGAAACTATTCAGGGAGCAATTAACTTCCATATGAATACAAAAACTCATGAAATAGCATACAAGTTTGAAATTCCTGAAATGAAGGACAGCTATAAGCGTCATGCTGAATGGTATAAGAAGGGCTGGATAAGACAGGATTCAATGAGTTATTCTGACGAAGGTCCCTCAATGGGTTATGCAGGCGGATATATTCTTTGGGACGATGTTTATGAGCCATGGAAGGCTGAGAATGTTTCAAAGGACGGAACAGAGTTCATCACAATTCCGTTTGAAGACCACTATACAATCCCAAGCAGTAACGCCGCTGCAGGAACAGCAATCACAGCAATGTGTGAGCATCCTGAGGAGGCTATGCAGGTATTGAACCTTTTGCAGACAAACAAAGAGCTTTATAATCTCATTGTTTACGGCTTAGAGGGTACACACTATACAAAGGTAAGTGATGATGTAATCAAGAGAATTGGAGAATCCGGTACATCATCAGGAAGCTCATACGGTACACAAAAGTGGATTGTAGGTAATACAGCTCTTGCTTATCAACTTGATACTCATCCGGACCCTGTTGGATACAAGAAATGGGTATTTGAGGAATGTAACGGTACAGACGTACGCTCAGAGCTTATCGGATTCGTTCTTGATACCGACCCGATTGCTGACCAGGTTTCACAGCTTGAAGCTATTAAATCAGAATACATGAGAAGCCTTGCTTCGGGTGCTTTAGGAGACGGCTGGGAAGCTGAGTATGATTCATGGATTGAAAAGACAAAGGCGGCAGGTCTTGAAGAAGTAAGAACTGAAATCAAGAGACAGATTGACGAGTTTCTTGCAAGTAAACAGTAGGTAATACATATAATGCATACCAGAACCAGGGAGACCTTGAGGGCTACAAGGATTGGGTATTTAATGAAGTAAACAAAACAACAAACTATTCAGACCTTGCAGGATTTATTCCTGACACAACAAAAATTTCAACTCAGCTTGCACAAGTGCTTGCAGTTAAGGGTGAGTATTTTGCAAGCCTGATGTCAGGTGCTCTTCCTAATGAAGCAGAGATTTATGATGAATTCATGAAGAAGCTTGA
>JAZSPM010000221.1:0-4251 GCA_045537455.1 Candidatus Ornithomonoglobus sp.
CTTTTCTTTCTTTTTCTGCTGCCCGTTCTTCGGGACTTAATTTGTACTTCGGCATAATTAAAACCTCCAAAATGATATTTTTATTATATATCATCTTGGAGGTCTATTCAAGACTTTACACAAAATTTGGGATAGTCTCTTCTACTCCCTATCAAATGGCTTACCTATGCGATTTTTTCTGTTGGTTATATTTAACAGTTTTATATTTTGACCACTTATTGACCACTTATGAATATTTCAAGTATTAAAATTTATATATTAAAGCTGCTCCATATAGTGGTAATTGAGTTTGATTTTTGTATATTATTTGTGTGCATGTATACATCCATAAGAGTTCTTGTATCGCTGTGTCCCAACAACTCCTGCATATCTTTTATTGAGACTCCATTAGCAATACCCCTTGTAGCAAATGTGTGTCTAAAATAATGCGGTGTTATGGTGTTGAGCGAAATATCCTCGTTATAATGCTCTGCAATATAATCTCTTGCCCAAAGTATGTGTTTTTTTGTATCATCAATGTTGTATCGGTTGAAAAGACTGGATATTTCTGTAAAATATTCAATACAGATATTTTTTATGTTTTCAGCTCCGTAAGTATCATTAAGATCGTTTAGAAATTGTGTAATCTTTACGTGGTACTCCGCTGAATCACTGATTTCTGTAAGCTGCAAATCAAGTTGATTGATGATCCTTATGAGGGTATGCTTTAATGCGATGTCAGAAAGTTCAAGCTTTATCAATACTGAAATATAATCTATTACATCCAAATGCTGACCTAAGATTACGGTATTTATAAATTTTTCTTGAAATCCAGATGTTGATTTGGCGAAATAAGTATCTGGGGTATTGTCGGCAGAATTTAGTAATGCATTTATATTGTCAAAGCATTGGCATTCAAAATCCACCTGTGTTTGCAACAGCGTTGTGAGATTTTCTGCAATTTTAGCCGAAAGATTATAAAAGTTTTTTTGTCAGAAAGGCTTGAGAACAGTATATATACCGCTGTAGTTTCATCGTGAAAAATAACTTGAGCGAGCATGGAGGGATACTCAATTTTTGTGACATTATGCAAAAGATTTTCGGTCATTTCCTCTATGCCATATTTCCAACTGACTGTAAAATCAATCTTTAGTAGAGCACAGGGGGTGTTATGGGTTATTTTTAGTGAGTCAGTCGAAATAAAATTCAATGCTGCTTTTATATCCGAAAATGATGAATATTTACTTTTTATCTGATTTTTTAACAGATAATGTACATATGAGCTGTTGTTCAATATTTCAGAACTTCTGCTGTTCAGAACTTTTTTTAAGGATGACATGGTTGCTCTTAGTTGTTCAATGTCAAGCGGTTTCATTATGTAATCGTATACGTTGTATTTGAGTGCTTTTAATGCGTAATTAAATTCCTGATACGCTGATAGAAGCACTATTTTTATGCTTGGATAGTTGTTGTATAAATATTCTGCCAGCTCAAGCCCCGACACTGTTATCATTCTGATGTCGCTTAAAATACAGTCAGCGGGATTTTGTTCAATGTATCTGATTACATCGCTGCCGTCATTACAGGTATATACTACCTCAAAGCCCATACTCTCCCAATCCATGATGGTTGTGAGAAGTGAAACTATTCTTGGCTCATCATCGACTATAATCAATTTATACATATCCTACCAATCCTTTCCCGTAAAAATAACGTTGCTTTTATCTTATTTTAACATATAAAATGTAACTAATCAAGCGAAAACTTTTAACTGTACAAAATTGGATACCAAACTGAATATAAAGACGAAAAAGTATTCTTTACACTAAACTGTGGGTAATGTTATAATATAAACATAAAAAGTGATAGTATAAGCTATCTAGTATTTGTAAAAAAGGAGTGTGCATAAAATGAAAAAAATTGCATCTGAAAAAACAATGAAAAGGAGGTGGAATAAATCAAAAAAATTTACAATTGAAGAATTACAGGATTATTCGATTTTATCAATTCCGCTTATTCTTGTATTTATATTCAGCTATCTTCCCATGATTGGAATAATTATTGCATTTAAGGATTACCGATATGATTTGGGAATATTTGGAAGTGAATGGGTAGGATTTGATAATTTTAGATTCTTCTTTGAATCCGATGTTTTTTTCAGAATAGTAAGGAATACTTTGGTTATGAATTTTATATTCATAATAATCGGAACACTGGCTGCTGTGTTTGTAGCGATTTTGCTGTTTGAGGTGAAGAGTAGAAAGTCAACAAAGGTGTATCAGACACTTATGATAACTCCAAACTTTGTATCATGGGTTATTGCGGCGTATGTGTTGTATGCCTTTTTAAGTCCGAGATACGGTGTACTTAACAGTATGCTGCAAAGCCTTGGCATAGAAAAAATTGATTGGTATTCTCAACCTAAATGGTGGCCGGTTATTCTTACAGTAATGAATGTGTGGAAGCACGTTGGTATGAACAGTGTAATGTATTATGCTTCATTAATGGGTGTTGACAGTTCTATTATAGAAGCAGCACGAGTTGATGGTGCAGGCAGATTCGGGGTTATTCTACATATTCTTATACCATCACTTATTCCTATTATTACAATTCTTACTATTATGTCAATAGGGGGTATATTCAATGCTGATTTTGGCTTATTCTATCAGCTTCCGAGAAATATTGGCATGCTTTATGAAACAACAGATGTAATTAATACATTTATATTCAGAACTATGAGAGAGATTGGAGATATGGGTATGTCATCGGCGGTAGGCTTATCACAATCGATAGTAGGATTTGTTCTTGTTATTCTTACAAATAAAGTGGCAGGCAAAATTAATCCTGATAATACATTATTTTAAAAGGAGGCGAATAATAATGAGAATTCAGAAAAATAGTGGATTAATAACACAGATAGCTTTAAACATCTTTTTCGCCTTACTTGCCTTAGCAATAGTTATACCTTTTTTGCTGCTTGTAGCGGTATCTTTATCATCAGAAAAGGATATTGTGGAGTATGGCTACAGGCTGATACCAAAGAGAATAGATTTGGCGGCATATAAGTATGTGTTCCAAAATCCGCAGTTAATCATTAATGGTTATAAAACAACAGTGATATTTACTGTTATATATACTGTTTTACATACGTTTATATGTGCGATGTGTGCATATCCTCTTTCAAAGCACAAACTGAGAGGTAGAAGAGGAGTTTCATTTTACTTATATTTTACAATGCTTTTTTCAGGAGGACTTGTTCCGACGTATATATTGCTGACTGAATATCTTCATTTGGGAGATACAATTTGGGTATATATAGTACCTGGACTTGTAAGCCCTTGGAATGTATTTATGATGAGGACGTTTTTTGAGGGACTTCCTAAGGAAATATTTGAATCAATGAAGGTTGACGGGGCGAGTGAGTACAATATATTCTTAAAAACGGTTCTTCCTCTTTCAAAGCCAGTGCTTGCAACCATTGCATTGCTATCGTTTTTGAGTAAGTGGAATGACTGGAATACATCCATGCTGTATATTAATAACGAGAGCTTATACAGTCTGCAATATTTGCTCCAGAGAATTTTGCAAAATGTACAGCTTGCACAGGAAATGATGCAAAGCGGTTCGGCAATTAGTATTACAACGGAAATCCCAAGCGAAACAATGAGAATGGCAATGGCGGTTGTAGTTGCAGGACCTGCACTTATAATATTTCCATTTTTTCAAAAGTATTTTGTAAAGGGACTAACAGTAGGAAGTGTTAAAGGTTAACAAATAAGACCACGGGTTAAAAATAGAAAGGAAGATTAATTTATGAAGAAAAAAATAATATCACTGTTAATTATGTGTACAATGCTTGGAGCGTTGATGGGGTGTGGAACGACAGAGAATGTAAAGACTGACGAAGTACCAACCCTTACGTGGCTTATGCAGGGTTCGGTGCAGAATGACCTTGCAAGTGTTTTAGAAAAGGTAAATGAAATTACAACAGAAAAGATAGGTGCAAAGATAGATTTGCAATTCATAGATACTGGTTCATATTCTGAGAAAATGAAGATGAACATGGCCTCTGGTCTTGATTACGATATCTGCTTTACAGGTTTTGTAAATAATTACACTACAGCAGTAGAAAAAGACTAACTATTAAATGTCAAGAGGAATTTTAAAAATTTCTCAAAAATTTTTTGGTGAGTCAAAATAATCAGTAGAACATTGAAAATTGCATGACAAATAGAGCAATCTAAGTTGCTCGTCAAAAAATATTGGAATGAA